>NZ_JCBAMT010000088.1:0-29280 GCF_059760445.1 Achromobacter sp. D7-1
CAAAGAAGAAGGGGGCATGCGAGGTGGTTGCCTCTGTCTCGGGGGCTGGGAGATGTGTATAGGAGACGGTGCCTGGCGGGGGGCCCCGGCTGGCGCAAAGGCGGCGCTGAATCCCTCCCCCGCAGGATTGCCCTGGTCGCGCAACGCCGCCACCCCCCCCTGAGCCGTGGCTCCCGCCACATCGCGCAAAGGCAGGAAGCGCAATGAATCCGTGCGCATCCGGGACAATGATTGGGGTACCAGCGCCGGCCCGATGCCGGCTTCCACCAGCGTCAACAGCGTGGGAATGACGCTTTCCTGCGCGATTTCCGGCTTGAGTTGGGCACGCGCGAACAGCGCCTGGATCATGCTGCGGAAGTACGGTGAGATGTCCTGGCGGTAGCCCACCAGGGGAAATTCCAGCAGTTCTTCCAGCGCAACATCGCGCTGATGCGCCAGCGCATGGTCGTGGCGCAGCGCCACGCGCAGGGGCTCTTCGTAGATGACGCGGGTCGCGATATCCGCGTCCAGCGGATGCGGACGCATCAGCGCCACGTCGACGGCGCGCGACCGCAGCGCGGGCTCCATGTCCACGGAATTCATCTCGCGCAGGTCGATGCGGACTTCCGGGTGCGCATCGCGGTAGTGGCTGAGCGCCGACACCAGCGGCGAACTCGCGGCGCTGGGCGTGATGCCGATCACCAGTGAGCCGGTCTCGCCGCGCGCCGTCCGCCGCGCCTGGCGCAGCATGAGCTGGGTATCCGCGGCGATCTTGCGCGCCCGTTCGTACATGATTTCGCCAGCAGGCGTCAGTTTCACCGAGCGCGTGGTGCGCACGAACAGGGGTACGCCGACGATCGCTTCCAGCCGCTTGATCTGCTGCGTCAGGGGCGGCTGCGTTATGAACAGGCGCGCCGCAGCGCGGGCGAAATGCAGTTCTTCCGCCAGCGTGCAGAACAGGACCAGCAGACGGCCGTCCAGGAAGATTAATTCTGATTTCGACATAATCAAGGAGAAATTACCAATTGGACATAGATTAGTCCAGTTCCTAAGATGCCGCATCGCTACATTCAACCGGCCTGCCGGATTCGCACATGTCCCTTGCTTCCACTTCTGCTTCAGTCACTGCCATCGCTCAAGGGGTGAGGGACGGCGAGGCGGCGGTGTTCGCGGCGGCGCGCCAGAGCCTGGCGGCCATCGCCCGGCAAGAGCCGGCGATCCGCGCCTGGAGCCATGTGCTGCCCGTCGCGGCGCTGGAACAGATGGAACCGGCGCGGCATGTCGCCGGCGCGCTGGCCGGCGTGCCCATCGGCATCAAGGACGTGATCGACGTGGCCGATATGCCCACCAGTTTCGGGGCGCCTGCCTTGATGGCCGGCAAGGCCACGTTCGACGCCTGCTGCGTGGGCATGTTGCGCGCGGCCGGCGCGATCCCCGTGGGCAAGACGGTGACCGCCGAATTCGCCTTCAGGACGCCCGGTCCCACCCGCAATCCCCATGCGCCGGCGCATACGCCTGGCGGCTCTTCAAGCGGCTCCGCAGCCGCCGTGGCGGCCGGCATGGTGCCTGCCGCCCTGGGCACGCAGACCGGAGGCTCGATGATCCGCCCGGCCGCGTATTGCGGAGTGGTGGGATTCAAGCCTAGCGTCGGCCGCGTGTTCCGTGACGGCATGAAGCTCACTTGCGAATCGCTGGACACCATAGGCTGGTACGCGAACAGCGTGGCGGATGTCCAGGCCATTGCGGATGTGCTCATCGGCGGCGCGGACGCGGACGCCGCGGAGCAGCGGCAACTGACCATTGCGGTGCAGCTGAACAATCCGAAGGCCGGTCTGTGCGCCGAAAGCCGGGCCGAGATCGAGCGCGCCCGTGCAGTCCTGGCCGCGCACGGGCTGCGCTGCGTGACCGTGGAAGCCGAGCAGGAGACGACGCTGCTGCTGCAGGCGCACGACGTGATCATGCACTACGAATTTGCGCGCAGCCTGGCGCCGGTATTGGAGCGCCAGGGGCACGCCTTGAGCGGCGCCCTGCGCCAGGCGGTGGCGCATGGCCTGGCCATCGGCGCCGGGCAGTACCAGGAGATGCGCGCGGTCCAGGCCAAGCTGCGTCACGGCTGGAATGCGCTCTATGGCGGCGCCGACCTGGTGCTTACGCCCAGCACGCCGGGGCCCGCGCCGCATGGGCTCGAACACACCGGCGACGCCTCATACAACAAGATCTGGTCGGTGCTGGGGTGGCCATGCCTGCACCTGCCGACCGGGTTCAGCCGCGCGGGACTGCCTTTGGGCCTGCAATTGGTCGGCGATCTGGGCGAGGACCAAGCCTTGCTCGCGGCCGGCCGGAAGTTACATCATCTGCTGAAACAGCAAGGGGAATGAAATGGGATTCAAGACACTGAGGCAGGGCATGTTGGCCCTGTGCACCGTCGTGGCCGTGGCGGGATTGGGGCAGGCCCACGCGGCCTTTCCTGACCGTCCTATCAACGTCGTCGTGCCCACGGCGGCCGGCGGCACGGTGGACATCGTCGCGCGCATCATGGCGGAAAAGCTCGGCGCCGAACTCGGCCAGCCCGTGGTCGTCATCAACAAGCCTGGCGCCGGCGGCGTGGTGGGCACGCAAGCCTTCCTGCGCGAGCCGCAGGACGGCTACACCGTGCTGTTCACGGCGAACAGCAACCAGTTGATCGTGCCCTGGGTCTACAAGGACGCGAAATTCGATCCAATCAAGGACTTCACGCCGATCGCCGCAGTGGGTGAAGTGCCCAACGTGCTGTGCGTGAATCCCGCTTTCCCCGCCAAGGACATGAAGGAATTCATGGCCCTGATCAAGGCCAATCCGGAAAAGTACCAGTACGCCTCGGCCGGCGCGGGGACCCTGAACCATCTGCTGGGCGTGATGCTGGACCAGATGGGCGGCCTGCGCATGCAGCACATTCCCTATCGCGGCGTATCGCCGGCCATGGCGGACGTGATGGGCAACCAGGTGCCCATGCTGTTCGCCAGCCTGCCTTCGGCGGTCGAAGGCATCAAGGCCGGCAAGCTGCGCGCGCTGGGCGTCAGCAGCGAAAAGCGCAACGCCTTGCTGCCTGACGTGCCTGCCATCAACGAAGCCATACCGGGTTTCCGCGGCGACCTGTGGGTCGCGTTCTATGGCGCCAAGGAAGCACCCCGCGCGTCCATCGACACCTTGCATCAGGCGATCCGGAAAGTCCTGGCGGACCAGGCGCTGCAACAGAAGTTCGACCAGCTGGGGGTGACGATGATGCATGACGGCCCGACCGAGCTGGCGGCGCGGCAGCAGGCCGAGTTCATGCAGTGGAAGCAGGTGGTGCAGGCCTCGGGTGCGAGCCCGGACTAAGGTCTTTACCGGCTGCCGTCGATATACGGCCGGGCCTGCAGGATCAGGATGTTCTCACCCTGCACGGCCCATTCGATATCCTGGTCCACGCCGCCCAGGCGCTGCTTGACCTGGCTGGCTACAGAAGCCAGGCGCGCCACCAGGGCATCGTTGAGTACCTGGCGCGTGCCTTCGATCGGCACTTCGCGCACGCCGCCCGCCGCGTCCGCCACCAACTGGGTGTCCTCGGCGGAACGGCTCAGCACCTGCACCGCCTTGGACCAGCTGGAGTACATCAGCTGTTCGGCCTGGCGCTTGCCTTCCACCACCTTGATGCCCAGGCCGCGCTTGGCCGAGATGTAGGTGACGTAGCGGCGCGAGGCGTCGAAAGGATCGCGCGTGATCATGACGCCCGAGCTTTCCGACGCCGCGGCCTGTTGCACCAGCACCGCCATCACCACGCCGTCCTGACCGATGCCGGCCGCGCGCCGGGCTTCGTACGCTTCATAGTTGTAGACCGAGGCCCACACGGTTTGCACTGCCTGCGCCAGCGCGTCGGCCTGCGTGACGTTGGGCACGGTGGTGTAGAGCCCCGCGCCGCTAAAGCCCGGCAGGTCTTCGGAATTGGACGAGCTGCGCACGAACACGCCGCGCCCTTGCAACTGCTTCTGCCAGCGTTCAAGCCAGGCGGCGGCCAGCGTGGGATCGGGCTGGGCCTTGATGATGTCCCGGCGCAGCGCGGCCAGTTCGGCGCGGCGCACGTTGGCGTCGCTGGCGAAGTCCGGCCGCTGCTCCAGCGCGGCGATGCGTTGCGGCACGCCCAATTGCGCCATGAAGGCCGCGTACTGCGCAAAGGGGATGCAAAAGCCGTCCGGTACGATGGCCGCGGGCGGCAGCGCGGACTTCAGCGCGCCCAGGTTGGCCGCCTTGACGCCGCAATGACGGCTGTCGCGCGTGGTCATGCCGGCGAGCGGCTTGATCGCCTTGACCGTCAGGTCGGGCTTGGGCAGCGGCAGGGCGGCCTTGGGCGGCGGCGCGACTTCGGGCTTGGCGATGCGCTGCACCTGATAGCCATTGCTGGTGACGGTCAGCTCGACCCACTGGCCGTCATGCTCGCGCAGCGCCGCCACGGCGTCGCGCACGTAGGCGTTGGGAATGCGCCAGCCCTTGGCCAGCAGATTGACGTGGGACAGCAGGGTGGAGGGCCGCTGCGTCACCAGGCCGGCCACCGGCGGCAGCGCTACCGGCACTTCGTCCAGCACCAGGATATCGGTCGGCGACAGGTCCGGCGTGTCGTCCACCGAAGCGACGATGCGCAGCCGGCCCTGGGCGACGCCGGTGTTCAGCGGCAGGAAGGTCTGTTCGCGCAGCAGGGATTCCTGCGTCACGGCGTTCAGGCCGGCGTTTTGCGCGACTTGTTCGTGCAGCGTGGAATTGGCCTTGAAGCGCACCGGTTCGTAGAAGCTGGCTTGCAGTTTCTCTTCGGTCAGTTGCAACAATTCCGGGTTGATCCGGTCGCCTTCCCAGAATTCATAGGTGTAGCCGGGCAGGCCGCGTTGCCAACTGAGGGTGCCGAACAGCAGACGCCGCTGCGGGTCCTTGTACTGCGCGATCAGCGTGGCCTTGTCGTCGGCGGGCAGCAGGCGCCGTTCGCGCGCGAAGTTCTCGTGCAGCGTGTAGCGCGGCGTGTTGACGTAGTAGATCTTGCCGCCCTGTTTCCGGTCGATCACGAACAGCACGTGCGGGATCTCCAGCGGCGTGCCGGGGTTGTAGACCCGGGCAAGCTGCTGGAATTCGGCTTGGGTCCGGATCTGGCCCAGGAAGGCCGGGCCGCCTTTCTTGGCGTCCTCCGTCTGCTGCGCCGCGCGCTCGTCGGGGTTCAACGGGCGGACGTTCTCATAGGGCGAGGGCTTGCGGGCGGTCTGCGCCTGGACGGACGGGCCGAAGCTGGCGGCCAGCGCGGTCAGCGCAGCCAGGGCGATCAGGCGGGTCGGGCGGCGGCAGGCAAGGCGGTGGGGGATGGGCAATGGACGCATGAACGGGCGGGCAGGGCGCAGGGAGTGGCGATGATATCGGAGCCGTGCCGGCGTTTGTTTCCGGATGTGATCAACCATGCGTTGAAGTTGCTGCGGGGGCGAAAAATACCCAATTTCAGTGATGTGCTTAAGGCAGCGGATGTCGTTTAATACGGCCCAGGCTTAATCGCGCCCGCCGGCGCCGCGGGAAACCGGCCATCTCTGCACGCGGTGATGGAGAGGGTTTCTTCGTAGGGCCTTTTGAAGGAGCAGCTATCGCTGCTCCTTTTTTTCGGCATGCCATGCGCCGCGCGCCATCAGGCCGTGTCGGCGCCCAGCCCTAATTCCGCCAGGATGGCGGCGGTGTGCTGCCCCAAGGCGGGCACGGCGCCCATGGCCGCGCTTGCGTCAGACAAGGTCGCGGGCGGCAGCAACGCCTGGATGGGACCGCCTGGCGTCGCCACGTCGCGCCAGCGGCCGCGCGCGGCAAACTGCGGGTGCTCCCAGACCTCGTGCATGTTGTTCAAGGCGGAGTTGGCGATGCCGCCCCGGTCCAGCCTGGCCAGCACCTGTTCGCGCGACAGCGAGGCAAAGCACTGCGCGATGCGCCCGTCCAGCGCCTCGCGGTGCCGCACGCGCTGGACGTTGGTGGCATAGCGCTCGTCGTCGGCCAGCGCCGGATCCTCCAGCACGTGGGTGCAGAAGCTGCGCCATTCGCGGTCGTTCTGCAGGCCGAATATCACCGGCTTGCCGTCTCCCGCGAGGTATTGTCCATAGGGCGCGATCGCGGGATGCGCCACGCCGTTGCGCGCGGGCGGGGAGCCGCCATAGTGCGCGAAATTCAAGGCATAGGAAGTCCATTCCGTCAGCGCCTCCAGCATGGTCACCTCGACGCGCAATCCCGCGCCGGTGCGTCCGCGCTGTATGAGCGCCGACAGGATGCCGGAATAGGCATACATGCCGGCCGCGATGTCGGCGATGGAGATGCCCGTGCGGGCAGGGGAGTCGGGCGTGCCGGTAAGGGAGATCAGTCCCGAAGCCGCCTGTATCAGCAGGTCATAGGCCTTTTTGTCCCGGTAGGGACCGTCATCTCCGTAGCCGGAAATGTCACACACGATCAGCCTGGGGAAGTCCGCGCGCAGCGTTTCGTAGTCCAGGCCCATGCGGCGCGCGGCGCCGGGGGCGAGATTCTGGATGAAGACATCAGCCTGGCCCAGCAGGCGGCGCAGCACTTGCGCGGCCCCCGGCGCCTTGGTGTCCAGGGCCAGGCTCTCCTTGCCGCGGTTGGCCCACACGAAGAACGACGACTGGCCGCGCACGGTGTCGTCGTAGCCCCGCGCAAAGTCCCCGGCGTCCGGCCGTTCGATCTTGATGACGCGCGCGCCCAGATCCGCCAACTGGCGGCTGGCGAACGGGGCGGCGACGGCGTGTTCGAGCGCGATGACGGTGATGCCGTCTAGGGGGCGGGTAGCTGCGGTCATATCGTCCTGGAAGCGGGATGTGGGCCGGGGCGCGTGCCGGACCCGGCGACGGCGATGCATTATGGAATGCGGGGTCCGCGCGCGGCCAGTCGATATTCTTTAAGCGGGATTCGAGGTTTTCTAATCGTCGCCCAGGGCCGGCCGCGGCTCGGTGACAAAGCTGACGAAGGCGCGCGCATACCCGGGCAGGGCGTCCTGCTTGCGCATCACCGCGCGCTGCTCGCGCATGGCCCAGGACTCCTCGATCTGCACGCATTCGACCTTGCCCTGCGCCAGCGCGGGGGCCGCCACCGAACGCGGCACCAGCGAAATGCCGGCGCCTTCCTGGACGCAGCGCAGCACGGCGTCGAAGTTGGGCGCGTGCACGCGTACCCGGGGCTTGAGCCCCATCTGCTCGGCCATTTGTTGCAGGTAAAGGAAGTTGCTGCTCTTGCGGCCGATGGCGACCAGATCGTGCGACAGCGCGGTTTCGAGTGAAACGCGCGGGTGCAGGCTGAGCGGGTGGCGCGGGGGGATGATGAAGATCAGTTCGTCCTGGCCGTAGCTGATGAATTCCAGTCCGCGCATTTCAATGGCGCCGGCGACCAGCCCGATGTCGGCGCGGCCGTCCAGCACCGCTTTGACGGTTTCCTCGCTGAGATGCTCCTCAAGATCCACGTTGACGTTCGGAAAGGCGGCCAGGTAGCGGCTCAACGCGCTGGGCAGGCTGCTCAGCGTGCTGCTGTTGGCATAGACGCGGATATGGCCCTCGACGCCATCGGTATGACGGCGCATTTCCGCCTGCAGGCGCTCGACGTTGCCCAGTATGGTCTGCGCATAGCGCAGCACGGTCATGCCGGCGGCGGTGAGCGACATCCCTTTTTGCGTGCGTACGAACAGCGGCACGCCCATGGCCTGCTCCAGATTCTTCAGGCGGTAGCTGGCAGACGGCGCGGTCAGGTGCAGGTCGGAAGCCCCACCCGTGAGGCTCTTGGCTTCGGCAATGGCGACAAAGACGCGCAGGTCGGTCAGTTCGTAGCGCAAGGAGGACACCTGGAGTGGGGGCGGCGTGGCGGGCCGCTGTTAGAAAGGCTCTAAGCCGGATAAGAAACTTTCGACTATTCCTGGCGCCGGCCTCGTCTCTATATTGTGCCGCACACAAAAGACCAACGGAGACAAGCATGAGACATGGATTTCCCTGGCGCGCCTTGGCAGGCGCCGCCGTGATCGCAGCGGGCGCGCTGGCGGGGGGCGCAGTAGCGGCGCAGGACTATCCGGCCAAGCCGGTACGCCTGGTGGTGCCGTATGCGGCTGGCGGACCCACCGATACGTTCGCCCGCGCCCTGGCGGAGACCTGGAGCCGCAAGCTGGGCGCGGCGCTGGTGGTCGAGAACCGGACCGGCGCCGGCACCCTGGTCGGCACGGAAACCGTGGCTCGAGCCACGGCCGACGGCTATACCTTGCTGCTGACCACGGTGGCGCACGCGGTCAATCCCAGCATCCATTCCAACCTGCCGTACCGCACGGTGGAGGACTTTGCGCCGGTCGGCCTGGCGGCCAAGGCGCCGCTGGTGCTGGTCGTCAACAAGAACGTGCCGGCCACCACCTTGCCGGAGTTCATGGCCTATCTGAAGGCCAGGCCAGGCAAGGTCAACTACGGCTCGGCCGGCATCGGCAGCGCGCCGCACCTGGCCGGCGAGCTGCTGAACCATCTGGCCGGCGTGCGCGCCATGCACGTGCCGTACCGCGGCAGCGCGCCGGCGATGGCAGACGTCATCGGCGGACACCTGGACTTCATGATCGATAGCGCGCCCACGGGCTTGGCGCAGGTCCAGGCCGGCACGGTCAGGCTGCTGGCGACGTCGATGGCGCAGCCCCTGCCGCAGACGCCCGGCACCCCGCCCATCGCGCAAGCGGTGCCGGGCTACGAGGCCTATACCTGGAACGCCGTCTTGGCCCCGGCGGGCACCCCGGCGCCGGTCGTCGACAAGCTCAATGCCACGCTGCGCGCCGCGCTTGCCGATCCCGAACTGCGGCGCCGCGCCTACGACATGGGCTTGGTGCTGCAGCCGGACACGACGCCCGCCGCGCTGAGCGCTTTCCTTCAGGGCGAACTGAAGAAGTGGGGCGAGGTCGCCCGCGCCGCGCACATGACCGCGAACTGAATCCCGTCAAGACAAAAGGAACCCTGCATGATCAAGCACCAACTCTGCGTTCAGCGCTACTTCGAGGACTTCGAAGTGGGCGAGGTCTTCCTGCTGCCGTCGCGCACCATGACCGATGCCCTGTTCGCCGCGTTCCAGCTCGCCAGCGGCGACAATCATCCCGTGCATTACGACGTCGAATACTGCCGCGCCCACGGCATGCCCCACATGCTGGCGCACGGCTTCCAGGTCGCCATCCAGACCGCAGCGGGCGCGGGACTGTTTCCCCACATGGTGGAGGATTCCCTCAAGGGCTTTCTGGAACAGAGCAGCCGATTCCTGAACCCCGTGTTCGTGGGTGACACGCTTTATTCGTCGCTGACGGTGGCGGAACTGCTGCCCGGACGCACGACCGGGGTGCTGGTCATGCACAGCCTGGTGCGCAACCAGCGCGACGAGGTGGTGATGGACGGCGTGCAGAAGTACTTGTTGCGTAAGGGCCAGGCGCAATAGCCGGCAACTCCCGGGAGGGCGGATCGGAACGCCTGCTCGGGAAACTCCCTATCTTCCAAAGGCGTGCCGCCCGTTGACAGCGGACTGCGGCGAATCGATACTTGAATCCAGTACGTATACGTACAAAATGGCGCGCCCAAGCAGCATCGGTCGAACCCGGTTCCTACTGCTCTCGCAAAGGAGTAAGCAATGAAGGACGGCGAAATTCTTTCCGGATTCCTGGCTCCCCATCCGCCGCACCTGGTGTACGGCGAGAACCCGCCGCAGAACGAGCCGCGCTCGCGCGGCGGCTGGGAAAGTCTGCGCTGGGCCTACGACCACGTGCGCGAGAGCATCGAACGCCTGCAGCCCGACGTGCTGCTGGTGCATTCGCCGCACTGGATCACCCAGGTAGGCCATCATTTCCTGGGCGTGCCGCGCCTGGAGGGCCGTTCGGTGGACCCGATCTTTCCCGACCTGTTCCGCTACGACTTCGGCATGGACGTCGATGTGGCGTTGGCCGAAGCCTGTTGCGAGGAAGGCCGCAAGCTGGGCCTGGTCACCAAGATGATGCGCAACCCCAAGTTCCGCGTGGACTACGGCACCATCACCACCCTGCACATGGTGCGGCCGCAATGGGACATTCCGGTGGTGGGGCTGTCGGCGAACAACACGCCGTACTACCTCAACACCCAGGAAGGGCAGAAGGAAATGGACCTGCTGGGCCGCGCCACGCGCGAAGCCATACGCAAGAGCGGGCGGCGCGCGGTACTGCTGGCCAGCAACACGTTGTCGCACTGGCATTTCCATGAACAGCCCGAGGTGCCCGAGGACATGTCCAAGGAACATCCGGCGCGCTACGACGGCTATCTGTGGGACATCCGCATGATCGACCTGATGCGCAAGGGCAGGATGGACGAGGTATTCGAACTGTTGCCCCAGTTCATCGACGAAGCCTTCGCCGAAGTGAAATCCGGCGCCTTCACCTGGATGCACGCCGCCATGGGCTATCCGCAACTGGCCGGCAAGTTTCACGGCTACGGCACCGTGATCGGCACCGGCAACGCGGTGATGGAATGGAATCTGCAGGAGGCCGGGCTTTCCCGCCTCGAACAACCCGCCGGCGCGGCGGCCTAGCCATCCAGGGAGACAGGCCATGACCATTGTTTCCGCATTTCTCGTACCCGGCAGCCCGTTGCCGCAGCTGCGCAGCGACGTGGCGCCTTGGGGACGGTTGAATCAGGCGCTGCGCGCGGCCGGCAAGACGCTGGCGGCTTCCCGGCCCGATGTGGTGCTGGTGTATTCGACGCAGTGGATGGCGGTGCTGGACCAGCTGTGGATCACGCGCGCGCGCAGCACCGGCGTGCACGTGGACGAGAACTGGCACGAGTACGGCGAGCTGCCCTTCGACATCGCCAGCGACGCGGGCCTGGCCGACGCCTGCGTACAAGGCTGCCGCGACGCCGGCATCCATGCGCGCGGCGTGGACTATGACCAATTTCCCATCGACACGGGCACCATTACGGTCAGCACGCTGATGGGCTTTGGCTCCGACCAGCTGCCCGTGACGCTGGCGGCCAACAACCTGTACCACGACAACGCGCAGACCGAGCAGCTCAGCCGCATCGCCGTGCAGGCGGCCGCGGCGCAAGGCAAGCGGGCGGCAGTCATCGGCATAGGCGGGCTGTCCAACACCATGTTCCGCGAGCCGGTGGCGCCGGAATCCGACCGCCTGATCTCCCAGGCCGACGATGACTGGAACCGCCGCATGTTGGCGTTGCTGGAAAGCGGCGATGCCCCGCAACTGCGCGAGGCGATGCCCGAGTATGCGGGGCAGGCCAAGGCCGAGATGGGCTTCAAGCACATGTCCTGGCTGCTGGGCGCGCTGGGTGACCAGTTCCGCGGCGGCAAGGTGCTGGAGTATGCGCCGCTGTACGGCAGCGGCGGGGCGGTGGTGGAATTCAAGCTGGGTTGACGGCGAGCCTGGCCCTGGAGGCGGCGCGTGTCGGGCCGCCTGCCAGAGCGGCCCGCATCCGCAGCGCTTGTCAGAGCGCCCCGGCAATCGCCACTGGTATCTCCCTGGCGCCCGCCGCGCGGCGCCACTGCGCCGGCCCCGACACATGCAGGTTCCCGCCCGCCGCGTCCACCGCCACGGTCACGGGCATGTCCGTGACCTCGAACTCGTGGATCGCCTCCATGCCCAGGTCCTCGAAGGCGATGACGCGAGCGCTGCGGATGGCGCGGGACACCAGATAGGCCGCGCCGCCCACGGCGATCAGGTAAGCCGCTCGGTGGCGCCGGATCGCCTCGACCGCCTGCGGGCCGCGTTCGGCCTTGCCCACCATCGCCAGCAGGCCGGTGCGCGCCAGCATCATGTCGGTGTAGCCGTCCATGCGGGTCGAGGTGGTGGGGCCGGCGGGGCCGACGGCCTCGTCGCGCACGGCGTCCACCGGGCCCACGTAATAGATGGCGCGGCCGCGGAAGTCGGCGGGCAGGGGCTCGCCCCGCGCCAGCATTTCACGGATGCGCTGGTGCGCGGCATCGCGTCCGGTCAGCATGCGGCCATTGAGCAGCAGCGTTTCACCGGCACGCCAGGACGCGACCTCCTCGCGAGTGAGGGTGTCCAGGTTCACGCGCCGGCCCGCGCCGGATGCGCGCTCCGGTCCCAGGTCGGGCCAGAGGTCCAGCGAGGGCGGATCCAGCTGCGCCGGGCCGGAGCCGTCCAGCACGAAGCGCGCATGGCGCGTGGCCGCGCAATTGGGGATCAGTGCGATGGGCTTGGCGGCCGCGTGCGTGGGGTAGGTCTTGATCTTCACGTCCAGCACGGTGGTGAGGCCGCCCAGGCCTTGCGCGCCCACGCCCAGCGCGTTGACGCGGTCGTACAGTTCGAGCCGCAGCGCGTCCTCGGGCGCCAGTGTCTCGCCGCGCTGCGCGCGGGCCTGCAGTTCGTGCATGTCCAGCGGCTGCAACAGGCTTTCCTTGGCCAGCAGCATTGCTTTCTCGGCGGTGCCGCCCACGCCTATGCCCAACATGCCGGGCGGGCACCAGCCGGCGCCCATGGCCGGAATCTGCGCCAGCACCCAGTCGACGATGCTGTCGGCCGGGTTCAGCATGGCGAGACGCGCCTTGTTTTCCGAGCCGCCGCCCTTGGCCGCCACCGTGACCGCCAGGCTTGCGCCCGGCACGATCCGCATGCTGATGACGGCGGGCGTGTTGTCGCGGGTGTTGCCGCGGCCGAACAGCGGGTCCGCCACCACCGAGGCCCGTAGCGGATTGTCCGGGTCCAGGTAGGCGCGCCGCACGCCGGCGTTGACGGCGTCCTCCAGGCTGCCGGTGAAGCCTGCCCAGCGCACGTCCATGCCGACTTCCAGGAAGACGTTGACGATGCCGGTGTCCTGGCAGATCGGCCGCCGGCCGATGGCGGCCATGCGCGAACTGGCCAGGATCTGCGCCATGGCGTCGCGCGCCGGCGCGCTGGCCTCGCGTTGGTAGGCACGGGCCAGATGCGCGATGTAGTCGGCCGGGTGGTAATGGCTGATGTACTGGAGCGCGCTGGCGATGGATTCGATCAGGTCGTCCTGGCGGATGCTTGTGCTCATGGCGTGCGTGGGTGGGTGGCTTGAAGGTTCATTCGGCGTGCAGCGTGACGCCCGGGCGGTCCTTGACCAGGCTCACGGCCACGAAGGACACCACGGCCATGACGATGACGTAGACGCCCACATGCCAGGACTGGCCGGTGGCGGTGATGATGGACTGCGCGATCATCGCGGCGAAGGCGCCGCCCAGGATGGAGCCCAGCGCATAGCCCGCCGACACGCCGGAATAGCGCACGTCGGCCGGGAACATCTCGGCATACAGCGCGGCCTGCGGTCCATAGGTCAGGCCCAGCGGCACCGACAGCACGGCCAGGGCGAAGGCGAACTGCATCACGTCGCCGGATTCGATGAAGGACCACATCGGTATGGCCCACAGTGCCAGCAGCACGTAGCCGAGCTGGAAGGTGCGCACGCGGCCGATGCGGTCGCCCAGCCAGCCGCCCAGCAGCGTGGTGCCCAGCCAGCAGGCCGCGGCCAGCGTGCAGATCATCAGCACCTGCTGCGCCGGCATGTGCAGCGTGCGGCTGCCGTAGCTGATGAAGAAGCCGACCAGCAGGTAGCCCGCCGTGCTGTTGCCCACGAAGATCAGCGTGGTCAGCAGGATCTGGCGCGGATGCTTGCGCAGCAAGGTGCCCAGCGGCGCCGAGGAATGGCTGCGGCGCGACTGCATTTCCAGGAACACGGGCGATTCCTCGACGGCGCGGCGGATGAAGACGCCGACCACGATGAGCGCGATGGACAGCAGGAAGGACACGCGCCAGCCCCAGGCCATGAAATTGTCGGCGCCGACCAGGGCGGTGATGCACCACAGCACGCCGGTGGCGACGATCATGCCCAGCGGCACGCCGATTTGCGGGAAGGCGCCGAACAGCGAACGCCGCTCCCGGGGCGCGTGCTCGACCGCCATGAGCGCCGCGCCGCCCCATTCGCCGCCGGCCGAGAAGCCTTGCAGTACGCGCAAGGCCACCAGCATCACCGGCGCCCAGATGCCGATCTGCGCGTAGGTCGGCAGCACGCCGATCAGGGCTGTCGACACGCCCATCAGGATCAGCGTGGCCGCCAGTACCCGCTTGCGGCCGTAGCGGTCGCCCAGGTGGCCGCAGACGATGGCGCCCAGCGGCCGGAACAGGAAGGCCACGCCCACGGTCGCGAACGACAGGATCAGCGACAGCTCCGGGTTCTCCTTGGCGAAGGGCGCGAAGAACAGCGAGCCCAGCACCAGGCCCGCGGCCTGGACGTAGATGAAGTAGTCGTACCACTCGATGGCCGAGCCGACCAGCGTGGCGGCCAGCACCTTGCGGTCGTCGGCGCTGACCAGCGGGCCGGACGCGGACCGGGGGGCGGATGCGACGGCGGCGCCGCCGGCGGGGATTTCTGTTTGCATGGTTGTCTCCTTGGGGGAATGCGGCGGTTCAGGTTCTTTTCGGGGGGGGGCGCCTAGGCCGCGGCGCTCTGCGGCGCGTCGGGCTGGTTTTCCGGGCGAGCGGCTTCAAACGCAGGCAGGCCGGCGCAGGCCTGGACAATGGCGCGGACCCGTTCGAAAGGCGCCAGGTCCGCGCCGTAGCGCAAGGCGTTGTAGACCTGCGGGATCAGGTAGCACTCGACCAGCGTGGGCGCGGCGCCCAGCGCGTAGCCGCCGTCCTGCGCCGGGGGCAGCGCTGCCTCGAAGGCCTGGAAGCCTTCGGCGCACCAATGGCGATACCAGTCCTGGATCTGTTCGTCGTCCGCGCCGAACTGGGCGCGCAGGCGCTTGAGCGCGCGCAGGTTGTTGAGCGGATGCATTTCGCAGGCGATCAGTTGGGCCAACGCGCGGGCCTGAGCGCGCTGCGCCGGATCGGCCGGCAGCAGCGGTGCATCAGGATGGCGCTCGTCCAGGTACTCGATGATGGCCAGCGACTGTTGCAGGCGCAGGCCGTCGATCTCCAGCATGGGCACCAGGCCGAAGGGCGCCAGCGAGCGGTAGGCGGGTTGCTGGTGCTCACCCTTGACCATGTGCCAGGTGACCTGCCGGTACGGCAGGCCCTTCAAGGCCAGGGCGATGCGGACCCGGTAGGCCGCGGAACTGCGCCAGTAGCTGTGCAGGGTGAGGGCAGGGGTGTCGGCCATGGCGGTCTCCGGTCAGGCGGCGGCGGTTGCGGGCACGCTGGCCGATGCGGCGCCAGGCATGGGACGCGTGCCGGGGATCCGCACCTGCTGGTCGATGTCGCCGAACAGGCTCAGGCCCGCGTCGTCGCGCATGCCGATGCGCACGCGGTCGCCGTGCTTGAGGAAGGGGGTGCGCATGTCGCCGTGGCGCAGTTTTTCCCGCACCCGCGCTTCGACCAGGCAGCACACGCCGGCGGCGTCGCTGGCATTCGAAATGGTGCCGCTGCCCACCAGGGTGCCGGCGCCCAGGCGGCGGGTGCGGGCCGCGTGCGCGATCAGCTCGCCGAAATGGAATTGCATTTCCTCGCCCGCCTGGGGCTGGCCGATCTGCTGGCCGTTGAGCCACACCTGCATGGCGCGGTGCAGCTTGCCGCCGCGCCAGTAGGGCGCCAGTTCGTCGGGCGTGACCAGCACGGGCGACAGCGCCGAGGCCGGCTTGCCTTGCAGGAAGCCGAAGCCCTTGGACAGTTCGGGCAGCACCACGTTGCGCAGGGTCACGTCGTTGACCAGGCCCAGCAGCACGACGTGTTCCAGCGCCGTGTCCGCGTTCACGCCCAGCGGCACGTCGTCGGTTACCACCACGATCTCCGCTTCCAGGTCCACGCCCAGGTCCTCGCTGGCGGCGGTGATGTCCTCGCACGGTCCCATGAAGTCGTCCGAGGCGCCCTGGTACATCAGCGGATCGGTCAGGAACGAGGGCGGCATCTCGCCGCCGCGGGCGCGGCGCGTCAGGTCCACGTGGTTCAGGTAGGCGGACGCGTCCAGCCATTGGTAGGCGCGCGGCAGGGGCGCGGCGCAGCGCGCCGGATCGAAGGGCTGGCTGGCGCCGTCGCCCGCGTTCAGCGCTTCGTATTCGGCCTGCAGCAGCGGCGCGGCGCGGGCCCAGTCGTCCAGCGCCTGCTGCAGCGTGGCTGCAATGTGCGGCACGGCGCGCGTGCGGGTCAGGTCGCGGCTGACGACGGCCAGGGCGCCGTCGCGGGCGCCATTGCTCAGGGTGGCGAGTTTCATGTTCAGGTGCTCCGTATCGGATGGGGAGGCCCGCGGCGGGGCCTCGTGGCGTGGTGGCGTGCCGGGGTCAGGCGGTGAGTTCGGCCCACATGTCGCGGTCGCGCTCGGCGGTCCAGACGCGCGGCTCGGTGATGCCGCTGGCCTCGTCGTAGGCGCGCGAGACGTCGAAGGGAATGGCGTGTTCGTAGATGACGACGTGGCCGAATTCCGGGTCCATCACGCGGCGGGTGTCTTCGTAGACCTGCTTCAGGCTCTTGCCTTGCTCCACGCCCTGGCGGGCGCAGCCGTACAGCGTCTCGACCCAGCTGCGGGTGTAGCCGATGGCCTCGCGGCAGGCGGCGGGCGTGGTCAGGGCGGGGCCGCGGCCCGGCACCATCTGGCGCGGTTCCAGTGCTTGCAGCGCGTCCAGCGTGGCGGGCCAGTCGGACAGATAGGCATCGCCCGTGTAGACGCCCGCGTTGAACTCCACCAGGTCGCCGGAGAAACAGATGCCCTGCGACGGAATCCAGACGATGGAGTCGCCGCGGGTATGGCCCGCGCCCAGATGCAGCATGCGCACTTCGAGACTGCCCAGGAACACGGTCAGTTCGCGCTCGAACACCACGGTGGGCCAGGTCAGTCCCGGGATGCCTTCGGCGGACTGGAACAGGCGCGGGAAGCGGCCAATTTCGGAATCCATGTCGGCCTGGCCGCGCTCGACGATGAGTTCATGCGTGCCGCGGCTGGCGTACACGTGGGCCGCGCCTTCGGCGGCGAAGGCGGATGCGCCCAGCACGCGCACCGCGTGGTAGTGGGTCAGGGCGACGTGGCGGATGGGCTTGTCGGTGACGCCGCGGATGGCGCGTATCAGTCCCTGGGCCATGGCCGGCGTGGCGGTCGCGTCGACCACCATCACGCTGTCGTCGCCGATGATCACGCCCGAGTTGGGGTCGCCGTCGGCGACGTAGGCGTAGGCGTTTTCGGACAGGCGTTCGAAGGAGATCTTTTTTTCCGCCAGGTCGGCCTGGGAGGCGAAGGGTTTGCTCATGGTGTTCCTCTAATGGATGGAAAGTGGGGCGGCTCAGCCGGCGTGGGCCTGGCTGCGCTGCTGGCTGCTGGTGCCGGTGGCGCCGGGCATCAGCCCGGCGGCCTTGTCGCGGGTCCAGGCAGCCAGGTCGTCGTGGGCGCTGCGGCGCTTGCGGGCCACGTAGTCGGCCACCGGCAGGCGCAGGGTCAGTTCGAGGCGGATGCCGTTGGGATCGAAGAAATAGATCGAGCGGATGAAGTGGTGGTCGGTCGGCCCCACTACCTCGACGCCGTGGGACTGCAGCCGCTGGCGCATGTGCTCCAGTTCGGCTTCGCCGCGGATTTCCATGGCGAAGTGGTTGACCCAGCGCGGCGTGGCGGGGTCGGGCTGGCTCTGGCCGTTGTCGCCCAGGTCGAAGAAGGCGATGTGCGAACCGTCGGCGAACTCGAAGAACAGATGCACGAAGGGGCAGTGCTCGCCGGTGGAAGGCACGCGTTCCTCCTTGACCACGTGCACCAGCGGCAGGCCGAGGATGTCTTCATAGAAATGCCGGGTTTCCTCGGCATCGCGGCAGCGCCAGGCGAAGTGGTGCAGGCCCTGGATGGCGGGGGCGCCCGGCGGGGCGGCATGGGATGGGTTGAGCGTCATGGCGCCGTCTCCGTGGTTCATGGAATGTTCAAGGCGGGCGAGCCGGGCTGGGCCGCCAGCATTTCGTCTACCGCCGCCTGCACGCGGGCCGCGTCGTCCACGGCTTCGATGAGCAGCAGCGACAGCCGGGCCAGGCTGTCGCGCTGGGCCGCCGGGTCGGGCACGTTGGTCAGCGCGATCAGGCGCTCTAGCAGGTCGTCAAGCTGTTGCTGGGATAGCGGCATGGTTGGCGCCTCCGGTTGAGCGGTAGAGGCCGCGGGCCTCGGGCAAGGGTTCGGGACAGGCGCCGGGCGCATCCAGCGCGGCGGCGACCCAGGCCAGCATGGCCTCGGGATCGCCGGTCTCTGGCGTGGCGGCCGCCATGACATGCTGGTCGGGCCGCAGCAGCCAGGCCTCGCCGTCCAGCGTCTGCCCGAGCTGGTGCGCCAGGGCGGCGCGTCCGCGCTCGTCGCACAGCGGCCCGACCGCGACCCAGCGCAACAGGCCGTCGCCGTCCTGCGCGCCGGGCGGCAAGGCATCGCCGAACACCAGGACGGTGAACCAGGGACCGAGCAGGCCGTGCAAGGTCAGGCCATCCGCCTGCCGCAGCACCACGTTGGGCAGCGCGCGCCCGGCCAGCGCATGGGAGCCGCAAGCCAGTGCCGACGCGGGATAGACGGCCGGCATGCACAGGCGGCCGGTGTTGATCATGCGGGCGGCGACGGCGTGGCGCGGCGCCAGGTCGATGATGGCGTCGCGCCACAGCGCGGCGGAGCGGGCAGCGCCCGGGTAAACGAAGCGCGAGGAGCGGCGCGCCTGGCGGATGTTCTCCATTGCCGCGTGCTTGCGCTCGGCGCTGTAGCTATCCAGCAGCGAGTCGCCGGCGCGGCCTTGCAGCAGCAGGGCCAGCTTCCAGGCCAGGTTGTCGGCGTCCTGGATGCCGCCGTTGCCGCCGCGCGCGCCGAAGGGCGCCACCAGATGGGCCGAATCGCCCGCGAACAGCACCCGGCCATGGCGCAGGCTGTCCAGGCATTCATGGCGGTAGGCCCAGACGCCATGCCAGGCAATGTCGAATTCCACGCGCTCGCCCAGCAGGTCCCAGACGCGCTGGCGCATGGCCGCGTCCGTGGCCGCTTCGGCCGGGTCTTCGTCCGGGCGGAGCTGGAAGTCCAGCCGCCAGGTGTCGTCGGCCATCTTGTGGCGCCAGACCGCGCGGCCATGGTTGCTGCGCGCGTCCAGCCAGGTCCAGCGTTCCTCCGGCCAGGTGGTGTCGCGCAACACGATGTCGATGATGATCCAGCGGTCCTCGGTCTGGTCGTAGACGCGCGGGCTCAGGCCCAGCATGCCGCGCACCGCGCTCTTGGCGCCGTCGCAGGCGACCACCCATTGCGCGCGGCAGGCGTAGGCGCCGTCGGGCGTCTCCACTTGCAAGGTCGCCGGGCCTGCGGCTTGCGGTTCGATGCCAGCAACGCGGTTCAGCCAGCGCAGCTCGGCCAGCGGCTCGCGCATCAGCGCATCCACCAGGAAGGCTTCCAGGTAGTACTGCTGCAGGTTGACGAAGCCGTTGTGGCGCATGTCGGGCTGGTCCTGCAGCGTGAAGGACGCCACCGCCAGGTCGCGGCACAGCACCCGGCCGACGTTCCAGCGCACGCCCTTGCCGACCACGTCGCCAGCCATGCCGAGGCGGTCGAAGATGTCCAGCGTGCGCTGCGCCCAGACCATGCCGCGCGAGGCCAGGCCGCGCACGCCGACGGTGTTGTCGTCGTCCAGCACGACCACGGGAATGCCGCGCCGCACCAGATCCAGGG
This sequence comes from Achromobacter sp. D7-1, assembly GCF_059760445.1. NCBI lineage: Bacteria > Pseudomonadati > Pseudomonadota > Betaproteobacteria > Burkholderiales > Alcaligenaceae > Achromobacter > Achromobacter sp. D7-1. The sequence goes on from NZ_JCBAMT010000088.1 coordinate 19,617, forward strand.
CCAGCGTCAGGCCGGTCAGCCCGGCCCCCACGACGGCCACCGGATGCGGCTCGCGGCGCGGGCGGTCCATGTCATCGGGCCTGACGTACGGGTAGATGGGAAGCTCTTTCATCGTTTTCCCTAGTTCGATGTGGTTTGTTGCAGGCCTCACTCTAGGAGCGCCGCGCGCGCCCGTCATGTCCTCACGGGAGAGGACACCGCGGCGGCGGAGGATGACCTTAGAATCGGGAAAACACGCGCAAGCGGGGAAAACGACACCATGGAAGAGACACACAACCCTATGCCCGCGGGCGGGGGGCCGGACCGCTGGGCCGAGTCCGCCGTCATGGACCTGGGCGGCCCGATGTTCCACGCCGCGCTGCTGCTGGCGCTGCGCGAAACCGTGGCCGCCGACCACGTGTCGCACGTGTTCTACGGCCACGAAGGCCTGGTGCAGTATTCGTCGGCGGCCAGCCTGCTGAACCAGTCCCTGATTGAATGGACCACCAATGTGTTCGTGGACAACGAGTTCTACCGGCGCGATCCCAACTACGGCCTGCTGCGCGACATGGCCTGCCGCCCCGGCCATCATCCCGACCTGGTCGTGCAGACGGCGTCCCCGGAACGCATCGCGGACGACGAGTACCGCCGTCTGCTGTTCGAGCGCCCCGGCTTCGCCAGCAAGATTTCGCTCATCGGCTGCCGCGACGAGGGCATCAGCTACCTGAACCTGTACTTCTCGCGCACCCATTCACCGAACGTGGCCGAACTGATGCGCGGGCGCGCGCCCTTGCTGATCGCGTTGGCGCGGCGGCATCACCAACTGTGCCGCGCGGAAGCGGAACCGACACGCGCGGCCTCCTGGTGCAGCGGCCTGTCGCTGCGCGAAGTCCAGGTGGCCGACCTGCTGCGCCAGGGCCATACCGCCAAAGAGGTGGGGCGTGAGCTGGGCCTGTCGCCCACCACCGTGGTGACCTACAAGAACCGCATCTTCAAGAAGAACAACGTGGCCAGCCTGAAGGAATTCCTGATCAAGGCGCCGGCCGCGTGCGCCGCGCCGGCCTGTACTGCCGAGGCCGGCGGCCGTTGAGATTCGGCTGGGCGCCCCAGGCCGGCGGCAGTTGAGCATGGCCTGTACGCCTGAGGCCGGCGGCCGCTAAGCATCGCTTGCATGCCCGCGGCTCGCGGGCGCCGGGTATTGCCCGCATTGAATGGGGTCAGGCCGCCACGGAAGGCCGCAGCCGGACGATGGCCGGAACCGCCAACGCCGCCAGCAGCGCCACGGCCGCGGCCACATAGCCGACGCTGCCCAGGCCCCACTGCGCGATGGCGAAGCCGCCCAGCATGGCGCCGGCGCCGATGCCGGCATTGGCCGCCGATACGTTCAGCGTTCCCGCCATGGCCTGGGCGTGAGGCGCCACCTTCATCACTCGCACCTGGCAGACCGGATACAAGGCCGTGTTGGCGATGCTCCAGACGGCCAGTGCCGGCAGCAATCCGGCAAGCGAAGCCGCCAGGGGTACGGCGGCCATCATGCCCAACCCCAACAACAGCGTGAATACCAGCGTGGCGGCCAAGGGATTGCGGTCCGCCGCCAGTCCGCCCAGCCAATTGCCCGCCAGCCCCGCCGCGCCAAAGCCCATCAGCCACCATCCCACTTGCGCCGGCGGCACGCCGGCGATGCGTTCCAGCACGTCGGCCAGATAGGTATAGGAGGTGAACATCGCGGTGAACACCGCCACGGACAGCCCGATGTGGGCCAGCATGCGCGGATCCCGCAGAATGCGCGCCTGCTCGCGCAAGCCGATGCGTGGCGGGCGCGGCAAGGCCGGCATGCAGGCCGACATCAGCGCGGCCAGCGCCAGGGACAGCGCGGCCAGCCCCCAGAAGCTGCCGCGCCAGCCTATCGACGTGGCGGCCAGCGTGCCCAGCGGAATGCCGAACAGCAGGGCGGCGGAAATGCCCAGGTACACGCGCGCCACCGCCTGCCCGGCGCGGCGTGGACCGGCCAATTGCGCGGCGGCCTCGCTGGCCGTACCCCAGAACACCGGCAGCGCCAGCGCCGGAATGAAGCGCGCCAGCGCCAGCACCCAGATGTTGGGCGCGGCCGCGGCCAGCGCGTTGGAGGCGGCGAAGACCAGCAGGATCGCCACGAACAGGCGCTTGCGCTCCAGGTGCGATACCGCCGCCGTCAGCAAGGGCCCCGACAGCATCACCGTGAACGCGAACAGCGTCACCAACTGGCCCACGGCGGAAACGGAGATGGACAGGTCGCGGGCCAGTTCGGGCAGCAGTCCCACGATCAGGAATTCCGTGGAAACGATGACGAAAGCCGCGACAGCGAGGATGCCGATGGAAAGCGCGCTGGAGCGGGCCGGGACGGATGGGGAGGCGAGGGAGGATTCGAGCATGGATGGGTTCAAGAGGAATACAGTCTTGAACGATATTGGAGATAGAATTTCTTATCTCAGGTATGTTTTCCATAAATTAAGGAATCTGATTCCTTAATCATCGCCGCCATGATCCCATCCGAACGCCTCAAAGGCATCGAAGCCTTCGTCACCACCGCGGACGCCGGCAGCTTCACCGCCGCCGCCGACCGGCTCCACCTTACTGCCTCGGCCGTGGGAAAAAGCGTCGCCCGGCTGGAGGCCCGCCTGCGTACCCGCCTGTTCGAGCGCAGCACCCGTCGCCTGGCCCTGACGGACGCGGGCAGCGCCTACTACCGCACCTGCGTGCGCGTGCTGGCCGAATTGCAGGACGCCGAGGCAGTGCTGGCGGCGCAGCGCCAGGAGCCCGTCGGCCGGCTGCGCGTGGACCTGCCCGCGACCTTCGGCCGCCGGGTGGCGCTGCCGCTGCTGCTGCAATTCGCCCAGCGGCATCCGCAGTTGCGGCCCTGCGTGTCGTTCACGGACCGTTTCGTCGATCTGGCCGACGAGGGCATAGACGTGGCCGTGCGCATCGGCGGGCCGCCGCAGTGGGCGCCCGGCCTGGGCCACCGCTATCTGGGCTCGGAGCGCGTGATTTTCTGCGCCTCGCCGCAATATCTGGCGCGCCGCGGCACGCCGCTCACGGCCGACGATCTGGCCCAGCATGACGCCGTGGCCTACGGGCGCGCGGACGGGGAACCTCCGGTCTGGCGGATCGCGCAGGGCGCGGGACCCGCCAGCCTGCGGCCGATCGACGGCGTCATGACGCTGGACAGCGCCGAAGCCCAGGTCGACGCCGTCGCCGCAGGCTTCGGCATCGCGCAGTTGGCGACCTGGCTCGCGGCCGACGCCTTGCGCGACGGCCGGGTGGTCGAAGTGCTGCCGCAACTGGCTGCCGAGGGCTTGCCCCTGTATTTGGTGTGGCCGCTGAGCAAGCAGCTGTTGCCCAAGGTGGATGCGGTGGTGGAGATGCTGGGGGAAGCGCTGAGTATCGCCTAGCGGGCAGCCGCAACATCGCTCGGTCTGAGAAAGAGGTGGTCGAGTCCCGCCTTGTGCCGCTGCCTTCTACGCTGCGCATCCAGCACACCGGATGCGCGTCACGTGGACAGTCTTACGTGGCGCTCTCATCAAACAGGAAGCCCGAATGCTGACCTATCCCTACATCCTGACTCGCGACACCAACGACACGTGGCTGGTCCGGTTTCCTGATATTCCAGAAGCGCTGTCCGTGGGGCAGGACGTCGACGAGGCGGCGATCAATGCCGAAGAGGCGCTCGAGGCGGCGCTGGAGATCTATTTCGAGGCGCGCCGCCCCATCCCCATGCCCTCCAAGCCAGCCAAGGGCCAGGCGTCGGTAATCTTGCCTGCCTTGATCACCAGCAAGGTCTTTCTGTCGAACGAGATGATTTTGCAGGGAGTGCGCAAGGCCGAGTTGGCAAGGCGCATGGGTGTTCATATGCCGCAAGTGGACCGGTTGCTGAATGTGCGGCATGCGTCCCGGATCGAACAGGTCGAATCTGCCCTTGGACAGCTTGGGCGCCGCCTGGACGTGTCGATCGCCTGAGGCTGGTATCTAGGCAAGTCCCGCGCTCCAATGAAAATCGGCCCCGATAAATCGGGGCCGATCATCTTGCGTCGGAGAAAACCAGCCTTACTCCGCCGTTTCCTGCAGCACGCGCTTCGCTTCCTCGGCCACGCGCTCGGGGGCGGTGCCACCCACGTGCTTGCGGGCCGCGACGGAGCCTTCCAGGGTCAGGACCTGGTGCACGTCGTCGCCGATGCTGGCGTGGTAGGCCTTGAGCTCGTCCAGCGACAGGTCGGCCAGGTCGCAGCCGCGCTGTTCGCAGTCGCGGACCGCGTGGGCCACCACTTCGTGGGCGTCGCGGAAAGGTATGCCGCGCTTGACCAGGTAGTCGGCCAGGTCGGTGGCGGTGGCGAAGCCTTGCAAGGCGGCGGCGCGCATGTTGTCGGCCTTGACCTTGATGCCGCCGGCCATGTCCGCAAAGATCGTCAGCGTGTCGCGCACGGTGTCGACGGTGTCGAACAGGCCTTCCTTGTCTTCCTGGTTGTCCTTGTTGTAGGCCAGGGGCTGGCCCTTCATCAGGGTCAGCAGGGCGACCAGGTGGCCGTTGACGCGGCCGGTCTTGCCGCGGGCCAGCTCGGGCACGTCGGGGTTCTTTTTCTGCGGCATGATCGAGCTGCCGGTGCAGAAGCGGTCGGCCAGGTCGATGAAGCCCACGCGCGGGCTCATCCAGAGCACCAGCTCTTCGGACAGGCGCGAGACGTGCGTCATGATCAGCGCGCCGGCGGCGCAGAATTCGATGGCGAAGTCGCGGTCGGACACGGCGTCCAGCGAATTGCGGCAGACGCCGTCAAAGCCCAGGGTCTTGGCGACGCGCTCGCGGTCGATCGGGTAGGACGTGCCGGCCAGGGCGGCGGCGCCCAGCGGCAGGCGGTTCACGCGGCGGCGGCAGTCCGCCAGGCGCTCGGCGTCGCGGCCGAACATTTCCGCATAGGCCAGCAGGTGGTGGCCGAAGGTGACCGGCTGGGCCACTTGCAGGTGCGTGAAGCCGGGCATGATGGTGCCGGCGTGTTCCAGCGCCACCGTGGCCAGGGCGCGGCGCAGCTGGCGCAGCAGGTCCAGCAGGTTGTCGATTTCAGCGCGCAGCCACAGGCGGATGTCGGTGGCGACCTGGTCGTTGCGCGAACGGCCGGTGTGCAGGCGCTTGCCCGCGTCGCCCACCAGCTCCACCAGGCGCTTTTCGATGTTCAGGTGCACGTCTTCGAGGTCGAGCAGCCATTGGAAGCTGCCGGCGTCAATTTCGGACAGGATCTGGGTCATGCCGCGCTGGATGTCGGCCAGGTCCTGGGCGCCGATGATGCCCTGGGCGGCCAGCATGTCCGCATGCGCGAGCGAGCCCTGGATGTCGTAGCGCGCCAGGCGCTTGTCGAAATCCACGGACGCCGTATAGCGCTTGACGAGTTCGGAAACCGGTTCCGAGAACCGGGCGGACCAGGCCTGCGCCTTGTTGGCGAACTGGTTTTGATCGGGGGAGGGAGTGTTTGCCATGATGGGCGGAATTATAGGCCCTGGCGTGGCGCCGGGTGGCGCGCCTGCTGGCGGCGAACCCTCTGAGCGGGCCTTTGTCGGATAATCCTGGATTAGTTTCAAGACCTTAGAGCAGGAAGAGAGCCTATGCCCCTGGAATGGGAAGAGCTGGTCACCCAATTGGATACCCATCTGCCGCGCGAAGCCTGGGCGCAGACCTTGATCGGGATCGGCGCGCTGATCCTGGCCGCGCTGTTCGTCCAGTGGGTCGTGGCCCGGGTCGTGCTGCTGCTGGCGCACCGCGTGCTGGTGCTGAGCGGCCGCGGCGACTGGGATAAGGCCCTGCAACGCCGCCGCGCCTACCAGAACCTTTGGTATGCCGTGCCATTCGCGGTGGTGTCGCTGGGCATAGACCTGGTGCCGCACGTCGAGCGGGCGGTGACCATTGTCGGGCGGCTGGCGCACGCCGGCGCCTGGATCTGCGTGTTCGTGGCGTTTTCCGGCGTGCTGAGCGCCTGGCAGGACACCTATTCCGCCACCACCCGGGCGCAGACCCGCTCCATCAAGGGCTATATCCAGATCGGCAAGCTGATCCTGATGGCGGTGTGCACCGTTTTGGTGCTTTCCATCCTGATTGACCGTTCGCCGCTCTGGATGATCTCCGGCCTGGGCGCGCTGTCCGCGGTGCTGCTGCTGGTGTTCAAGGACACGCTGCTGTCGCTGGTGGCCAGTACCCAGCTGACCAGCAACGACATGCTGCGCATCGGCGACTGGATCGAGATGCCGCAGTCCAACGCCGACGGCTTCGTCAAGGACATCGCCCTGCACACGGTCAAGGTGCAGAACTGGGACAACACCGTCACCACGGTGCCCACCTACAAGCTGTTCTCGGAAAGCTACCGCAACTACCGCCACATGTTCGAATCGGGCGGGCGCCGCATCAAGCGCACCCTCCGCATCGACTCGGCCAGCGTGCGCTTCCTGAGCGACGACGAAGCGCAGCGGCTGATGCGGTTCCGCCTGCTGCACGACTACCTGCAGGCCAAGACCCACGACATCGCCCAGGCCAACCAGACCATGGGCGAGTTGGCCAGCGTGCCGGCCAACCGCCGCCGCCTGACCAATATCGGCACCCTGCGGGCCTATGCGCTGGCCTACCTGAAGCAGAATCCCGAGGTCCGTCAGGACATGGCCATGATGGTGCGCATGATGGAGCCCACCTCCGAAGGCATTCCGGTCGAGGTCTATTGCTTTACGGCGGTTACCGCCTGGGTCGAGTACGAACGCATCCAGGGCGACATCTTCGACCATCTGCTGGCCATCCTGCCAGAACTGGGCCTGCGCCTGTACCAGCAGCCGTCCGGCGCCGACATCGGCGCGATGGGCGCCCATCTGCGCGAAGGCGCCTTGCAGGCCGCGCTGGCCGCCGACGGCGTTCGCCCCGGCCTGGCCGCGCCGTTGGAGCACGGCCTGACCGACGCCAAGATGCCGCGCTAGCGGACAGCGGGTGCGTCGGGGCGTCCGGGCGGGGCCGGCGGGTGGCCCCGTGAGATAATCCAGGCGTTGAAATCCCAGGCGATAGACCCGATGTCGAACCCGTTCTTCAACCTGTATTCCCACGGCTTTGCCCGGGTCGCCGTCGGCGTGCCCGAATGCAAGGTCGCGGACCCCGCGTTCAATGCCGCCCAGACCATTGCGCTGGCGCAGCAGGCCGCCCAGGGCGGGGCGGTGCTGGCGGCGTTTCCCGAGCTGGGCCTGTCCGCCTACACCTGCGACGACCTGTTCCACCAGAAGGCCTTGCTGGACGAATGCGAGGAAGCGCTGGCGCGGGTGGTCGCGGCCACGGCCGAGATGGACATCGCCGTCGTCGTCGGCGCGCCGCTGCGGGTGGCCCACCAGCTATTCAACTGCGCCGTGGTCGCCGCCGGCGGCCGCGTGCTGGGCGTGGTGCCCAAGAGCTATCTGCCCAACTACGGCGAATTCTACGAAGCGCGCCAGTTCAGCGCCGGGGATTGCGCCATCGTTTCCGAGATCAGCCTGCTGGGCCAGACCGTGCCTTTCGGGTCCGAGCTGCTCTTCCAGATGGAAAAGCTGCCGCTGTTCCAGTTCCACGTCGAAATCTGCGAGGACGTCTGGGTGCCGATCCCGCCGTCCTCCTACGCCGCGCTGGCGGGCGCCACGGTGCTGGTCAACCTGTCGGCCTCCAACATCGTGGTCGGCAAGTCCGACTACCGCCACCAGCTGGTGGCGCAGCAGTCGGCGCGCTGCCTGTCGGCCTATATGTACACCTCCGCCGGGCGGGGCGAGTCCTCTACCGACATGGCCTGGGACGGCCAGGCGCTCATCTACGAAAACGGCGAACTGCTGGGCGAATCGGAACGCTTCCTCGGCCACTCCCACCTGCTGTTCTCGGACGTGGACCTGGAACGCCTGTCGCGCGAGCGCATGCGCCAGACCACCTTCGGCCAGTCGGTGCGCCGCCACCAGGACGAAGTCCGCAAGTTCCGCAGCGTGGCGGTGCCCGTGAACCCGCCGCTGGAAGACGCCGAACTGCCGCTGGAGCGGCGCGTGGCGCGCTTCCCTTATGTGCCGGCCGACCCGCAGCGCCGCGACGCCCGCTGCAAGGAGGTCTACAGCATCCAGGTGCAGGCCCTGGTCCAACGCCTGTCGGCCAGCGGCATGTCCAAGGTCGTCATCGGTATTTCCGGCGGACTGGATTCAACCCATGCACTGCTGGTCTGCGCCAAGGCCATGGACGCGCTGGAACTGCCGCGCTCCAATATCCTGGCCGTCACCATGCCGGGTTTCGCCACCAGTTCGCGCACGCTGCAGCAGGCGCGCAAGCTGATGGAGGTGGTGGGATGCACGGCCTCCGAGATCGACATCCGGCCCAGCTGCCTGCAGATGCTTAAGGACCTGGGCCATCCCTATGCGGACGGCAAGCCGGTCTACGACATCACCTTCGAGAACGTGCAGGCCGGCGAGCGCACCAACCACCTGTTCCGCATCGCGAACTTCAACCACGCCATCGTTATCGGCACCGGCGACCTGAGCGAATTGGCGCTGGGCTGGTGCACCTACGGCGTGGGCGATCACATGTCGCACTACAGCGTCAACGCTAGCGTGCCCAAGACGCTCATTACCCACCTGGTGCGCTGGGTGGCCGAATCCGGCCGGCTGGGCGAGGAGGGCGCGCAGGTGCTGCTGGACGTGCTGGGCACCGACGTCAGCCCCGAATTGGTGCCTGGCGGCGCGGACGACAAGCCGGTGCAGAAAAGCGAAGACAGCATCGGTCCTTACGAACTCCAGGATTTCAACCTGTACTACACGCTGCGCTACGGCTTCGCGCCGACCAAGGTGGCTTTCCTGGCGTTGGCGGCCTGGCGCGACCGCGAGGCCGGCGCCTGGCCCGAGGGCGGCCATGTGGCCCGCAACCAGTACGATCTGGCGGCCATCAAGCGCAACCTGAAGATATTCCTGGACCGCTTCTTCCGTCTCAGCCAGTTCAAGCGCACGTGCGTGCCCAATGCGCCCAAGGTCGGCTCCGGCGGTTCGCTGTCGCCGCGCGGCGACTGGCGTGCGCCCAGCGATTCCGAGTCGGTGGTGTGGATGCGCGACGCCGAGCGCATACCCGACGAAGCCTGACCGGGATTTTCCGCCAAGGGGGAACCCGGTATTTGGGCTCCCTGGCGGGTGGTATTCTCTTATCCAACGCGCCCTGCGGCCATGCCTAGCCAGGGTGCCGCAACAGATCAAACACCCAGGACGACCAACGTGAAACAAGTCACCGCCATCATCAAACCCTTCAAGCTCGACGAAGTCCGCGAAGCGCTGGCCGAAGTCGGCGTCAGCGGCCTGACCGTTACCGAAGTCAAGGGTTTCGGCCGCCAGAAAGGCCATACCGAGCTCTACCGTGGCGCGGAATACGTGGTGGACTTCCTGCCCAAGATCCGCGTCGAAGTGGTGCTGCCCGACAGCCAGGTCGAAGCCGCCATCGAAGCCGTGGTCAAGGCCGCCCGCACCGGCAAGATCGGCGACGGCAAGATCTTCGTCACGCCGGTTGAACAAGCCATCCGCATCCGCACGGGCGAGAGCGACGAAGAGGCGCTGTAGATCCCACGGGAATCGCGGCTGAGCGGACAGGCTGGGCCTGCCGGCAGCCGCGAGGCCCGGGCTTGATTTTGCGGGTGTTGGGGCAGCAAGGTTC
>NZ_JCBAMT010000089.1:0-29194 GCF_059760445.1 Achromobacter sp. D7-1
CTCTATATATAGGTCTATATATAGAGAGGACGGGGCCGCGGCGGGAAAAGAAGGAACGCCGAGCCGCCCATCACGGGCGCGCGCGCCTACCAGCGGAGATAGTCCACGTCGCGAAGCCGCGCCAGGTCGCGCTTGACTGCGGCTTCGTTCATCAACCAGTTGGGAGCGCCCAGATCCTGCAGCATGTGCTCATCCAGGTCGGCGGCAAGATGACGCAGCCGCGTTTCATTGCGACGCTTGCGATAAGCCGCCGCGAGCATGGCAAAGAATCCAAGGCGGGGCGGCGCCAGCTCGGCGGACGGCGCGCCGACTGGCATGGCCGCAGCGGGTTGACGATCCCAAGAGGCCCCGGCCAAGGGCGGAGAAGACGGGGTGCAAAGCTGTGCAGACATGATGGGCTCCAGGTATTTATGCACTTTGGTAAGCGTAGTCGCCCAATGTTCGGCTGAAAATCGAATTGTTTTGGGGGTATCGGTAAGCTATGATGACCAATCTCTCACCCCGATCCCAGCCATGCGCCTGCCACTCAGTACCCTCCCCGCCTTCCGAGCCGTGGCCGAGCTGCAGAATCTGCGCGCCGCAGCCGAACGGCTGCACCTCACCCACAGCGCCGTCAGCCAGCAGATCAAGGTGCTGGAAACCCAGTTGGGCTTTCCTCTGTTCGAGCGCAGCGGCCGCGGCATCGTCCTGAATTCAGCCGGCGCCGCGCTTTTGTGCAGTGTGCAAGGCGCCATGGCTCTACTGGATGAAGGCACGATGGCGGCATCGGCCGCGGCCTCGGGCAGCGAGCAGCGTTTGCGCGTTTCGGTGCTGCCGTCCTTCGCGCAGCGCTGGCTGCTACCTCGCATGGCGCGGTGGCGCGAGCGCAATCCGGGCCTGACGCTGGAGATCGAGACTTCCCAGCAAGTGGTGGATCTGCTGCGAGACGGCTTTCACGCGGCGCTGCGTTTTGGGCGCGGTCCCTGGGCGGGCGTGGAGTCGGAACCTTTGTTCGACACGCCCCTGCCCTTGATAGTCCTGGCGTCGCCGGAAACCGCGGCAGCGCTCCCCGACAATTCGCCGCAGACGCTGGCGCGCCAGCCTTTGCTTGGCGAGCGCGAGCTCTGGCAGACCTGGTTCAACGCTGCGGGGCTCAACACGCCCATCACGCCGGTGGCCTCCTTCAACGATGCCGGCATGATGATGCAGGCCGCCGAGCAGGGACTGGGCATCACCCTGGGCCGCCAACTGCTGGCCGCGGACGCGCTGTGCTCGGGCCGGCTGGTGCAGCTGTCGCCCATCAGCATCGAGTATGAGCAGGCGCAGACCTACCACCTGGTCTATCGGCCCAGTCTGCGCGACTGGGCGCCGCTGGTGGAACTGAAGCAGTGGCTGCGCGACGAACTGGAGATGTCGCGCGAAAATCTGAGCGCCCCCAAGTCCGGCCCCCGCAAGAAGCCGCAGGCAAAAAAAAGGTAAAGCAGCATCTGCTGCTTTACCTCTACCCAATCGCGGCGCCAGCGGAAACCACGATCCGCAGGCCGGGATACGCTACGCACGCATGACCCGGCAGGCGCCGCGGCGGCGGCAGCCTCAGGTGGCGGCGGACCTCAGGCCACCTTGCGCGCAGCCGGCTTGGCCGGCCGCATCGTATCGGTTTCGTTGAAGCGCTGGTGCCAGGAGAACGCCTCTTCCAGCAGATGCGGCGTCTGGCCGCCGCGCTCGCAAGCGCGGTCGAAATAGTCCTGCAAGGCTTCGCGGTAGGACGGGTGCACGCAATTCTGGATGACTGTGCGCGCGCGTTCGCGAGGCGCCAGGCCGCGCAGGTCCGCGAGGCCGCATTCGGTGACCAGCACGTCCACGTCGTGCTCGGTATGGTCCACATGGGACACCATGGGCACCACGCTGGAGATGTCGCCGTTCTTGGCCATGGACTTGGACACGAAGATCGCCAGGTGCGCGTTGCGGGCGAAGTCGCCCGAGCCGCCGATGCCGTTCATCATGTGCGTGCCGCCCACGTGCGTGGAATTCACATTGCCGTAGAGGTCGAATTCCAGCGCGGTGTTGATGGCGATGATGCCCAGCCGGCGCACGATCTCGGGCGCATTGCTGATCTCTTGCGGACGCAGCACGATGCGCTCGCGGTAGTGCTCCATATTGGCCAGGATCTTTTCGTAGACCGGCTTGGACACCGTGATCGAGGAGGCCGACGCGAACGCGAGCTTGCCCTGGTCCAGCAGTTCGATGGCGCTGTCCTGCAGTACCTCGGAGTACATCGTCAGGTTCTCGAAGCTCGACGACTCGAAGCCATGCAGCACGGCGTTGGCGATGGTGCCGATGCCAGCCTGCAGCGGCAGCAATTCATTGGTCAGGCGGCCGGCATCGACCTCGCGGCGCAGGAAGGCGTTGATGTGGCTGGCGATGGCATTGGTTTCCTCGTCGGGCGGCAAGGCGTTGGACGGGCTGTCCGGTTCCTGCGTGATGACGATGGCGGCAATCTTGGCGGGATCCACTTCGATGCAGGACAGGCCGATGCGCTGGTCGGGCGAAACCAGGCCGATGGGCTGGCGCGCCGGACGGGCTTCGGGCACGTAGATGTCGTGCAGGCCTTCGATGGCGGCGGGCACGCCCATGTTCAGTTCGATGATGATGACGTCCGCCTGCTGCGCGAAGGAAGCGGAGTTGCCCACCGACATGGTCGGCACGATGGCACCGGTCTCGGTGATGGCGGCGGCCTCGATGATGGCCACGTTGATGGGGCCGATATGGCCCGCGCGCAACTGCTCGACGGTTTCGGACAGGTGCTGGTCGATGAAGGCGATTTCGCCTTGGTTGATCTTGCGGCGCAGGGTCGTGTCGACCTGGAACGGCATGCGACGCGCCAGCGCGTTGGCTTGTGCCAGCATCTTGTCCGTATCGTGGCCCAGCGACGCGCCGGTAATCAGGGTGATGGAGAGCGGTTCGCGCTCGGCGCGGGCCGCCAGCGCCGCCGGCACCGACTTACAGTCGCCCGCGCGGGTGAAGCCGCTCATTCCGACGGTCATGCCGTCCTGAACCAGCAAAGCCGCCTGATCGGCGGAAGTGATCTTGGCGCGCAGCCCAGGGTGGCGGATACGGTCGAGATGCATGGTGTCTCCAGATTCAAGGGCCTACGTGCGGCGGGGCGCGGCATTGCCGCCATGCGCCCAGGCGCCGTCTGACGCGGCGTTTCCCGAGATTCCAGGGCCGGCTCGAAGCGGCCCGGGAACGAATTTTCCGCAGTATAGGAAGGCCGGCTCAAATCTCGTAATGACTTAAAATCATCTAGATAAGTCGCTTTTTTCATCGTTTGAATGTTTTGCGCGCATCGCGCGAGGGAATTCCGGTCCATGGACGTGCGCGCTCTGCGGTATTTCGTCGAAACCGTCAGGCATGCCAGCTTCACGCAGGCGGCCAAGACGCTGTTCGTGACGCAATCGACGGTGAGCAAGATGATCCGCCAGCTGGAAGAAGAGGCTGGCACGCCGCTGCTGATACGCGACGGCCACACGGCCCGCCCTACCGACACGGGCCGGGTCATGTACCAGCGCGGCCTGCAGGTGCTGGAAACGATGCGCCAGCTGTCCGAAGAACTGCGCCAGACGGCCGACCTGCGCCGCGGCGCGCTGGAGGTCGGCATCCCGCCCATGATCAACCTGCTGTTCACGCCTGTGGTCAAGCGCTTCCGCGAACTGCATCCCGGCATCCACCTGACGCTGCGCGAAGGCACCGGCCAGGCCGTGGAGGAGCTGGTCGCCAGCGGCGAACTGGAAGTAGGCGCGACCATTTTGCCGATCGCGCCGGACGGCGGCCTGGCGGCCCAGCCCTTCGGCAGCTACCCGATCTGGGTGATAGGCCCGCCCGACGCGCCCTGGGCCGGCAAGACCTCGTTGCCGCTCGCCGCGTTGCGCGATGCGCGCCTGCTGATTCCCACGGACGACTTCGCCATGACCCGCCGCTTGCGGCAGGCCTTTGCGGATGCCGGATTTCAACCCGGCATCGCCGCGCAAAGCGCGCATTGGGATTTCCTGGTGGCGATGGCCTCGGCAGGCCTGGGTGTGGCCCTGCTGCCCGAACCGCTGATGCTGCGCATGAAAACGCGTGGCTTGAGCACCGCCAAACTGGCCAAATCCGGCATGCAATGGGAAGTCGGCCATATCTGGCAGCAATCCGGCTATCTGTCGTATGCCGCCCGCGCCTGGCTGGAGGTGTGCGACACGGTGCTCGGCAAGCCGAAAAAAGGCGCCGTGCGCGCCAACCTGCCTGGTTGAGTTGAATCCAAACGTAGGCCAGGTAAACATGCTTTGCCAAAGCTGCCGGCCTCTGGGCCTCGCAGGGTGAATGCTCCGCCCATCCGGCCCTGTTTCTACCCCCGCTTCAGGCTGTCATTCCGGTGTTTGATCGTGCCGTCAAAAATAGGGCCGCAGCGCTCGTTTTTGTTGCAACGGATGGGGCGGCGCCTTGCTATGCTCCCGCCTCGATGCGAGCGACTCGCCCAAGAAACATGACACAGACTCCCCTTACCCTGCCCGCCCGGTCCCGCCGCGCCCGCTACTCCGCCTTGGTGGCGCTGATGGCGGCGCTGCTGCTGGCGCTTTTCCTGCTGCCAGCCCACGCCGCAGCGCCGCCTACCCCGGCCGACACCGAAGCGACGCTGGCGGCCGCGCGCAAGCAGATCGATGACATCCGCAAGCGCGTCGCCGACGAGACCGACGACGCCACCCTGGTCAAACAACGCGGCGATGCGCTGGACATCCAGTCCAAGGCCGACGCCGCCGCCGAGGCCCTGACTCCTCAGCTGGCCAGCGTAACGGCCCGGCTGAGCGAGCTGGGCACTCCGCCCGAAGGCGTCAAGGAAGCGTCCGACGTGGCCGCGCAACGCATGCAGCTGGATAAGAACAGCCGCGCGCTGGACGCACAGATCAAGCTGGCCCGGCTGCTGTCCGTGGACGCCGGACAAACCGCGGAGCAGATCTCGGCGCAACGGCGCAAGCAGTTCCAGGCGCGCCTGGGCGAGCGGCGCGACTCCTTCCTGTCCGGCCAATTCTGGACCGAGTTCCGAGAGGAGTTCCCGCGCGACCTGGAACGCCTGGAAGCCCTGCGCGACGACCTGGCGACCGCGGTCGGCCAGACGCCGAAATGGGGCTGGCTGCTGCTGGGCGCGGCGATCGCGCTGACCATCGCCCTGCGCGTCGCCATCGGCCGGGTGCTGCTGCGGATAACCGCCACGCGCGTCCCGCCCGGGCGCTTGCGCCGTTCCTTTCTTGCGGTCACGCATCTGGTGCTGGCCGTGGCCACGCCGGGCGTCATCGCGCTCTTGATCCATATCGGCCTGGACTGGGATTCGCAGCTGAGCGACAACACCTCGTCGCTGCTCGCGAACCTGGTGGCGACGGTCTGTTTCGGCGGCTACGTGTCCGGCCTGGGCTATGCGCTGCTATCCGCGAACCGTCCTTCGTGGCGCCTGCCGCCCATCAGCGACGCCGTGGCGCTGCGGCTGCGCTGGCTGCCCGGCGTGCTGGGCGTGCTGGTGGTGATGATCTGGCTGGCCGAGCGCCTGCCGGTGCTGCTGAACGCCAGCCTGACCACCACCATCACGCTGACCGGCATCGTCGCCGTGCTGACCATGGCGACGATAGGCGCGGTGCTGGCCATCAGCCGCCGGCTGCGGCGCCAGGCCATGCAGGAAAGCGAGGCCCCGATCCCGTTCTGGGTGTCGCTGCTGCTGACCTCGGTCTGGACGGTGCTGATCCTGAGCCTGGCCAGTTTGCTGGCCGGCTACGTGGCGTTCGGCAGCTTCATGGTCAAGCAGGTGCTGTGGGTGCTGATCGTGCTGGCCTCGGCCTATCTGTTGTCCACCCTGATCGAGGACGGCTTCAGCACGCTGCTGGGCACCTCGCACCGCGACGGCGGCGAACACGAAGCGCCCAGCATGCGCGACCAGGCGGCCGTGCTGCTGTCGGGCGTCGGCCGCGTGGCGGTCGGCCTGCTGGCCGTGATCCTGTTGCTGGCGCCCTTTGGCGAAGCGCCGATGGACCTGTTGCAGCGCTTCGACCAGCTGCGCAAGGGACTGGCCATCGGCGAAGCCCAGATCCGTCCGGGCGCGGTCCTGCAGGCGCTGCTGGTGCTGGCGCTGTCGCTGCTGGCCGTGAAGATGCTCAAGCGCTGGCTGTCCAACCGCTACCTGCCCACGACCGAGCTGGATCCGGGCATGCAGTTGTCGGCCGCCACGCTGTTCGGCTATGCCGGTTTCGTCACAGCGGTGGCGCTGGCGCTGTCGGCCGCCGGCTTCGGCCTGGAACGCGTGGCGTGGATCGCGAGCGCGCTGTCCGTGGGTATCGGTTTTGGCTTGCAGGCGGTGGTGCAGAACTTCGTGTCCGGCCTGATCCTGCTGGCCGAGCGTCCGGTCAAGGTGGGCGACTGGGTATCGCTGGGCGGGGTCGAGGGCGACATCCTGCGCATCAACGTGCGCGCGACGGAAATCCAGATGGGGGACCGCTCCACGGTGATCGTGCCGAACTCGGAGTTCGTCACCAAGACCGTGCGCAACGTGACCCGCTCGAATCCGCTGGGGCTGGTGCAGATCAAGCTGCCGCTGCCGCTGTCGACCGACGCGGAACAAGTGCGCGAATTGATCCTGCAGGCTTTCTCGGACCACGAGGACGTGCTGGACGCGCCCGCGCCGAACGTCTTCCTGGACGGCATCGAGGGCGGCAACCTGGTCTTCAACGCCAAGGGTTACGTGTCGTCGCCGCGGGCAGCCTACGGCGTGCGCAGCGCACTGCTGTTCACCCTGCTCAAGCGCCTGCATGACGCCGGCCTGGAGGTGTCGTCGCCACCGACCATGCTGCTGGCTTCGGCACCGCCGCCGGCAGCGGCGCCCCTCGCCGTCGCGCCGCCGCCCCAGTCCTGAAGCCGCCACATCCTGCCGCCATCCCGCCCCGCCCGGGACTGGCAGGACTTCCGCTTCAGCCCGGCGTATACAGCTCGGTAAAAGTCCGGTTGCGCAACGGCGGCGCCGCCAGCGCGGCGCTCTGCACGCTGCGCACCGGATAGGCCCGCGCCTCGGGCGCCGGCGGTTGCGGCGGCGCGGGGCGGTCGGCCAGGACCGGCCCCGAAGGCGCCACCTGCGCCACCGCGTTGCTGTCGAAACGGTGATCCGCGGTCGTCAAGGCAGGATTGGTGCACAGTCCCTGCGCCACCAGCGCCGCCTTGGTGCGGTCGTCGGTCTGGCACAGAATGTCGATGGCCGCGGTTTCCAGGCGGCGCGAACGGTCCGCGTCCTTGGTCGAGGCGGCCGCCTGCATGGTTCGCTCGAAGTTGCGTCGCAGGCTGCACTTCTGATCCTCGATCGGGATCGCGACGTTCAGGCCGAAGCCGACCACGGCGCCGCCGCCGCCCGCCGAAACCATGCAGCTGTCGGAAGAGAACGAACCGTAGAAACTCTGTCCGCCCAGCGGCGGCACGCTGCGCAGCGTGCTGGACCCGCTGTTATTGGAGTTGAGCGTGATGCCCTGATTGTTGCCGGCGTTGGTCGATCCCGACGACGCCGATGTCGTCGCATTGGAACTGCTGGTCTGGGCGCCGGCGGAAAACGCCGCCAGCGACAGGGAAATGGCAAGCACTATAGTCTTCATGATGTCCCCTCGCCCGGACGGCCGGAGCCGTCCGGATAACTGGGTCAGTGATTGAAACCGCCGACATGGCCCACCGGACCGATGCCATGTATCGACCCGAATGCACCCACATTCACCGCATGGAAGGAGCCCGTCGCCGAAGCGCTGGTATCCGTCTTGGCGAACGTGGCGCCGCCATTGGCGATGCTGTCGCCCACCATGATGGGCGCGTTGCCCGACACGTGGCCGTACGAATCGCTGTTGGCGTACTGGCGCGTGCTGGTGACCACTTGCGTGCCATCGCGGCTGAAGCTGCCGCCCACTTCCGCAACGCCACCCGTCATGCCGAACGACACCTGGGTGGATGAACCGTAGCCGTTGATCTGCGTGGCGGCCACGGAGCTGCCTGTGGAAATGGATGATGCGGTGCCATTGATTGCGCCGGCGTGGCCCGTGATTGATCCACCAGGGTCCGCATAAGCCGAAACAGCGAACAAGGACAACGCGGCGACTGCTATGAGCTTTTTCATTTCAGCTCCTCCTGCTCCGTGCATGCACGGATTCACGATTTACCGGCGACCGACCGGCGCGGACCGTTACCGCTCAGCGCCACGCCTGGACAATGACGAAAGGCGTGGGACTTTCGTATTGGTACGGAATGATTGCGCCGTCCTAGGCAAGTCGATATCGCCTAAACGGGCGACCGAATCCCGATGGACGATCCCTGGCTGTAAAACAATCGGCCAGATTTGCGGCAATCTTGCGCGGCGACCCTGCGTATGGACGAGAAAAAACGCGCTGGCTGTGCGCCGTGCACGTCCGGCTTCAACTTTATGGATGGGAATAAGGCGGACCGCCTCGGGCAAGTTCCCTAGCGCGCACAACCGAAGCGGCGAGGCCCGCTGCGCGCCTGGCCCGGGATTTTCAGCCATACTACGGCGGCCAGCCGGGCGCTACCCGGCCTCATCTGTTTGGAGACCAGAACATGATCCAGGAAATTGCCAGCATCCATGTCCGCGAAGGGCAGGAAGCGCTGTTCGAGGCAGGCGTCGCGCAAGCGAAGCCGCTGTTCCTGCGGGCCCGCGGCTGCCACGGCATGGAGCTGTACCGCAGCATCGAGCAGCCGCAGCGCTACACGCTGGTGGTGGATTGGGAAACCGTCGAAAACCACATGGTGGACTTCCGCGAATCCGGCGATTTCCAGGAATGGCGCAAGCTGGTGGCGGGCTTCTTCGTCGAACCGCCCCAAGTGCATCACGAGCAAAAAGTGATTTGACGCGGCCAACCTGGCCGCATCGCACGCGGGTCAGGACTGTTCAGGCGGATCGTCGTACTTGCGCGCGCTGCCGCGAAAACGATCCGCCGGGTACTTCCGCGCATTCTTGACCATCTTGCCCGCGACCGCATCGGCGATGTTGATGCCGAGCTGATCGGCCAGGGCCACCAGGTACATCTGCACATCCGCGATTTCGTCCGCGGCATCCGCCAGCTTTTCGGGCGGCATCTGGCGCGACTCGGCCTCGCTCAGCCATTGGAACAGGGACACGAGTTCGCCCGCCTCTCCGGCCAGCGCCATCGCCAGGTTCTTGGGCGTGTGGAACGGCTGCCACTCCCGCTCTTCGGTAAAGCGGCGCACGGCGAGCCGGATCTGTTCCAGGTCGGACATGGCTACTCCTGGCCCGCGGCCAGGCGGGAACTGGCGGCCAGCGCCACCGCCACGGTCGTGCGCACGTCGGCCAGCGCGCGGTGGGTGGGATTGGAAGCGCCCACATGGCGCGCCAGGATTTCCAGCTTGTGCGAGGGCAGCTCCGGCCAGGCGCGCCGCGCCAGCGCCAGGGTGCAATGGGTGGAATTGGCGAATGGCAGGCCGGTCTGGTCCGCCGCCGCACCCAGGAAGCGCCGGTCGAACGACGCATTGTGGAAAAACACAGGCAGGTCTTCCACGAAATCCAGGAAGGAGGAAAACGCCTGCACCACCGGCACGCCATCGCGGTCGACTTCCGCCTGCGTGATGCCGGTCAGCCGGCTGATGAAGGACGGCACCGGGCCGCGGGTACGCACGACTTGCGTGTACTCGCGCTCCAGCGCCCCCGCCTCGCCCACGCGCACCGCCGCGAACTCCAGAATCTCGCAGGTCGTGGTGGACAGCCCGGTGGTTTCCAGGTCGGCCACGATGAACGGGCCGCGCAACGCCTGCAGCGCCGCGGCCAGGGCCTCCGCGCCCGCCTTGCCGCCCGCCGCCCGGACGGGAGAGGCGCCGCTCGCGCGCGGCCGGCGATAGAAGTACGTCACAGCCTTACTCCGCCGGCCGCAAGGGCGCAAAGCGCGGCGCGCCATCGGGCAACTGGCCGAAGAACATGTCCGCCGGACGCACCCACAGGCCGCGCTCGTGCGGCCACAGGTGTTCGTAGACGACCAGGGACTCCTCGGTTTCGGAGTGGCGGGCGGTGCCCACATAGAGGTAGAGGCCGCCCTTGTAATGGCGGTGCGAGGCGAGAGCCAGTGCTTCGGATTCGGTCATGGACGGTAGCCGCAAATGGCGCGGCCCGGGCGGAATGGCTCCTGCCCGGGCCTGCGGGTTCAGATCAATACCGTCTTTATAGCGCATCGGGCCGGCAGCGCCGGCTCAGTAGCGCACGTATTGCCGCTCGGCCTGCGGTTGCAGCGGGCCATTGGCCGCCGGCCTCGCCCGCAGGGCTGGCGCCACGGGCTTGACCGCGGCGGTTGGCGGCGCGGTGCGCGCAGGCTCGCCGGCCCGCTGCGTGATGTCCTCGGTGACCTCGCCCAGCCGGGCGGACTGGGCCAGCGACACCTCCACCACCTCCGCCATGATTTCAGTCACGCGGCGCGACGACGCGACGATATCGTCCATGGTCGTGCCGGCCGACTGGACCTGGCGCGCCCCGCTCTCGACCTGCTGCACCGAGGACGTGATCAGATCCTTGATTTCCTTGGCCGCTGCCGCGCTGTTCTGCGCCAGGCTGCGGACCTCCGACGCCACGACAGCGAAGCCTTTGCCGTGCGGGCCGGCGCGCGCGGCCTCGACCGCGGCGTTCAGCGCCAGGATATTGGTCTGGAACGCGATGCCGTCCATCACCCCGATGATTTCCGAGATGCGGCGCGAGCTCTGGGTGATGCCGCCCATCGTCAGCACCACTTCCTGCACCGTATGGCCGCCCTGCTCAGCCACGCGACAGGCGTCCTGCGCCAGCGTATTGGCCTGGCCCGCGCGCTCGGCGTTTTCGGTCAGGCCCTGGACCGCAACGCGCAGGGTCTGGGCGGCGGTAAAGCGCCGCGTGATGTCGGTGGCGTACTTGACGACCTTTACCGGGCGGCCCTCGGCGTCGAAGATCGGGTTGTAGCTGGCTTCGATCCAGACTTGGCGGCCGCCCTTGCCGATGCGCAGATACTGCCCGGTGTCGTGCTCGCCATTGCGCAGCCTGCGCCAGAATTCCTTGTACGCCTGACCGCGCGCCTCTTCCGGCGGGACGAACATGCTGTGGTGCCGCCCCTGGATCTCGTCCGCGCGATACCCCACGGCGTCCAGGAACAGGTCGTTGGCGCGGATGATGGTGCCGTCGAGTTCGAACTCGATGATGGCCTGCACCTTGGAGATCGCCGCCAGCTGGCCTTCCACGTCCGCCTGCCGCTGCTGTTGCGCGGTGATATCCACGGCGTACTTGACCACTTTGACCAGCCTGCCGTGGCGGTCGAGGATCGGGTTGTAGGAGGCTTGCAGCCAGACGTCGCTGCCGTCCTTGCGGATCCGGCGATAGCGCCCGGCATCGCGGCCGCCCTGCCGCAGGCGGCTCCAGAATTCCGCATAGCCGGCCGATGCGCCCTCTGCCGGATCGACGAACATGCGGTGGTGCCGCCCCTCGATCTCGTCCAGCGCGTAGCCCATGGTGTGCAGGAAGTTCGGGTTCGCCGCCAGGACGTGGCCGTCCAGGTCGAACTCGATGACGGCCTGGGCGTTGTGGATCGCAGCGATCTGCCCGAGCATGTCGGCCTTCTGCATGCCGCGGTCCATGCGCAGCAGCTGGCTGAGGGTAATCCATTTCATCGTGACGTCTCCTACCCGGAACCCGGATGGTTTGATGCCGTTCGACCTATCTGCCGCGAGACAAATGGATATATTTATCTAACAATTTGCAAACATTTAATCTTAAAAATGAGTAGGTCTCAAGATTTTCAAGAGACTCCTCAAAAAAATCGGCATCCAGCAACACCAGGGTTTATCCCGACTCAAGCGGCGTCCAATTCGCGATATTGGCGAAAGATTCCTTCTCCGAAAGGCAAGCGCCTGCCGCTGTCGAAGTAAGGCTGCAATGCCGGCAGCGACGCCACGCGCGCATGCAGCGCCATGACGTTGGGATAGCGCACGGCCAGGGTGGCCATGCGCTTGGGGAAGGCGAAGAGCAGGCCATCGACCAGGTGGAACAAGGACAGGTCCACATAGGTCCAGCGCTTGCCGCCCGCCAGCCAGGCCTGCTCGCCGCCCAGCACGCGTTCGAAGTAACCCAGGAACTTGGGCATCCGTTCTTCCCGGAAGCTGCGTGCGCGGCGCGCGGCCTCGACCTTCTGGTCTTCGTAGTACTCGCTGGCGGATATCGGATGATGCGTGTCGTGCGCTTCGGCCACCATGTCGGCGATGGTGAGTTGCAGTTGGTTCACCCACAACCGCCCTTCCAGCGAGTCCGGCGCCAAGCCGTGCTTTTCGCCCAGGAACAGCAGGATGTTGGCGGTCTGTGCCAACGTCATCTTGCCCGCCACCAGATAGGGCGGCGCGAACGGCGGATGCTTGCGCTCCGCGCTCAGGTCCGCGACCAGCGTGCCTTCATCGGCGCCCGGCTGGCGCGCGCATTCGCGATAGGGGATGCCGCCAGCTTCCAGGGCCAGGCGCACGAACTCGCCGCGCCCGGGTATGCCGTCCCAATACCAAAGGTCATAGGTCATGCCGTCTCCTTCCGTTGATACGCCCAGGACCCGCCTGCTCCGGAACGAGCCGTGCACGGGCCCTAGGCGGGAAACACGCTGACGCCGCTGTCGCGATCCGCCGCCTGCTGATACTGGCGCGGCGACTGGCCGAAATGCGCGCGGAAGTCGCGCGAGAAATGCGCGCCGTCGGCAAAGCCGCAATCCAGCGCGATCTGCGTGATGCTGCTGGGATTGTTCAAGAGCAGCCAACTGCCGTATTCCAGCCGCAACTGCCGCTGAAACGCCATGGGCGACATGCCCGTCGCCAGGCGGAACGCGCGTTCCAGCTGCCTGCGCCCCACGCCGACGTAGCGTGCAATCGCATCCAGCGGCGGCGGGTTGTCAATGCGCTGCTCGATGAAGTGCGCGGCTTGGCGCACGCGCAGGTCCTGGATGCCCGACAGATCCGTGTGGAAGTGCGCTTGCGGCACGCGCCCCGGGCGCACGCCTTGCAGCATCATGTGCCGCATCGCCTGCTGCGCCTTGTCGCGCCCGCAATGACGGGCCACCAGATACAGGGCCAGGTCGATTGCAGCCGTGGAGCCGGCGCAGGAAATCAGGTCGCCTTCGTCCACGAACAGTCGGTCCACCACCGCGCGGGCTTGCGGAAAGCGCTCGCGGAAGGTGTCCAGCACGTTCCAGTGCACGCAGACCGTGCGCGGCCCGATGACGTCCGCCTGCGCCAGCGCGAAGGTGCCCGTGCATATGCCCAGCAGCCGCACGCGCTGCGCCGCCGCCAGCCGCAGCCAGTCGCGCAAAGGTTCGGGCAGGCGGCCGTTGAAATAGTCGTTGCCGCCGCAAACCGCCACATAGTCGAACTGGGTCGGGTCCTCGGGCAGGCCGTCGGCCACGTCTATGGTCAGGCCCGCGCTGCAGCAGCGCGGCTTGCCGTCCCAGCTCATGACGCGCCAGGCGGTATGGATCTGGCGGCTGCGGCCGCCGTGATCGCCCGCCAGCCGCAACACGTCCACCAATCCGGCAAAGGCGGCCAGCGTGAACTGGTCCAGCAGCACGATGCCTACGGTCAGTGCGGGTTTCCCCTGGGGCAGGCCGCTGAACTCGTCGTCATAGGAGAAAGACGGCGCCGCGGCGGGTGTAGCGGTTTCCATGTCGCAATTATTCAAGTTTTTGTCCCAGGCCTTCAAGCTGGTTTTCCCGGGGATCGCCCAAGATGCATCTATGGCACCGCGCTGCCGCGCCCGCCGGCGCAGCCGCAACGGGCCGATAAATCGACAAGGGGAATCCGACATGGCAACACCTACCCGCAGCGCGATCCGCGCCGCCTTGCTGGGAACCGGCCTGCTGCTCGCAGGCCAGGCGCTGGCCCAGCAGCAAAAGATCACGGTCGCCTGGTACGGCGGCAACTGGGGCGACGCGTTCCGCGCCTGCGTGGCCGAGCCCTATACCAAGGCGACTGGCGTGGCCGTGGTGCCGGAAGTCGGCACGTCCACCACCACACTGGCCAAGCTGCAGCAGCAGAAGGGCGCGCCCACCATAGACGTGGCCTGGATGGACGGCGGCATCAGCGAACTGGCCGCCGAAGCGGGCGTGCTGGACGCGCTGGATCCCGCCGGCATCCCCAACCTGAAGAACGTCATCGACCAGGGCGTGTACCGCAATGGCGCTGGCGCCTACGCCGTCAGCACCGGCTACTACTCGCTGGGCATCGCCTACAACACCAAGGAAGTGCCGCAACCGCCCACCAGCTGGAAGGACCTGTGGAAGCCCGAGTACGCGGGCGCCGTCGCCATTCCCTCGCCGGCGAACTCGTCGGGCGTGCCGTTCATCTTCTTCCTGGCGCGGGTGTTCTCCGTCGACCCGTCCAATCTGGCGCCGCTATACGCCAAGCTGGCGTCGCTGGACACCGCGCTGTTCTTCGACAGTTCGGGCGCGGCCACCAACGCCTACCAGAGCGGCGAGGCCATCATCGGCGCGCACTTCAACGTGGGCGCCTGGGACTTGATCGACAAGGGCCTGCCCATCGGCTTCGCCGTGCCCAAGGAAGGCGCCTGGGCCACGGATGCGCGCCTGCATCTGGTGCAGAACGCGCCGAACAAGGCCGCCGCGCAGAAGTTCATCGACACCGCGCTCACGCCGGATGCCGCCGCCTGCCTGGCCACGCGCCTGTACCTGGGGCCCGCCGTCAAGGACGTGCAGGTGTCCAAGGACGTGGCCCGCAAGCTGCCCTGGGGCGCGGACGGCTCGGTCAAGAACCTGAGCCTGTTCGACTGGAACCTCATCAACAGCCGCCGCGCCGAGGTCACGGACGCCTGGAACCGCCAGGTTGCCCGCAAGCGCTAGGGATAAAACATGTCCGCTTTGCTCACCATCGAAGGCGTATCGATGCGCTTTGGCGCCTACCAGGCGCTGGACCGCATCGACCTGGAGATCCAGCAGGGAGAGTTCGTGGCCTTGCTCGGTCCCAGCGGCTGCGGCAAGACCACCCTGCTGCGCTCGATCGCCGGATTCCTTCGGCCCGAAGCCGGCCGCATCCTGATCGAAGGCCAGGACATCAGCCGCCTGGCCGCGCACCAGCGGCCGCTGAATACCGTGTTCCAGAACTACGCGCTGTTTCCCCACATGAGCGTGCTGGAAAACGTGGCCTATGGTCCGCGACGCCAGGGCGCGTCGAAGCAGGACGCGGCCGGGCGCGCGCGCGCCGCGCTGGACATGGTGGGGCTGGCAGACTTCGGCCCGCGCTATCCGCGCGAAATGTCCGGCGGCCAGCAGCAGCGCGTGGCGTTGGCGCGCGCCATCGTGAACCAGCCCAAGCTGCTGTTGCTGGACGAACCGCTGTCGGCGCTGGACCTGAAACTGCGCAAGCGCATGCAGCTGGAGCTCAAGCACCTGCAGGCCAAGCTGGGCATCGCCTTCATCTTCGTCACGCACGACCAGGAAGAAGCCATGACCATGGCCGACCGGGTGGTCGTCATGCATGCGGGCAAGATCGAACAGGTGGGCGGCGGGACCGAAATCTACCGGCATCCCGCCACGCGCTTCGTGGCGGAGTTCATCGGCGACGCCAACCTCATGCCGTTCACGGCCATCGACGGCGATGCACTGCAGATGGATGCCCAAGGCCTGCGCGTGCGGCTCCCGGGCAAGACCGCGCCCGCGCGTGGCGTCGCGGTTCTGCGGCCCGAGGACCTGCGCCTGGCCGATGCATCGGCGGCCACGGCCCTGAGCGGCACGGTCACCGACGTCATCAACGTGGGCAGCCATTGCATGATCCACGTGGACATCGGCGGACAGGTCCTGGTGGCGCGCCACGGCGGCATCGCGCCGTCCGGCCTGGGCCCGGGCGCAGCGGCGCGCCTGGCATTCGCGGCGGAACACCTGCACCTGATCGGTGAACAGCCATGAGCATGCGCGCCTGGCGTTCGCCCTGCCTGCTGCTGGCGGCTCCCGTGCTGTTCTTCGCGGCCTTCTTCCTGGCGCCGCTGGCGGTGGTGGCGCTGGCCAGCATCACCGGCGGGCCTGACGGCCTGAGCTTCACCCCGCAGCAATACTTGCGCGTGCTGGGCGACCAGTACCACTGGGACGTGATCCTGGTGACCTTCCGGCTGGCGCTCTTCACTACCGTCGCCTGCGTGCTCCTGGGCTATCCGCTGGCCTGGTATCTGGTGCGGGTGGTGCGCTGGCAGGCCTGGCGGCGCTTCTGCGTCATCCTGCTGGTGGTGCCGCTGTTCACCAGCAACATCGTGCGCGCCTTCGGCTGGATGGTGCTGCTGGGCCGCAACGGCCTGGTCAACCAGGCGCTGGTGGGCGTGGGCGCCGCCGATCGCCCGGTGCGCTTCATCGGCACCGAGCTGGGCATCCTGATCGGCATGGTCTACGTGCTGCTGCCCTTCGTGGTGCTGGCGGTGGGCAATGCGCTGGCGCGGGTCGATCCGGCCTGCGAGCAGGCCTCGGCCGACCTGGGCGCCAGCCCGGCAGCCACCTTCTTCCACATCACCTGGCCGCTGACGCTGCCTGGCGTGGTGTCGGGCGCCATCATGGTCTTCACGCTGGCGGTCAGCGCCTACGTGACGCCGGCCCTGCTATCCGGCGGGCGCGTGTCAGTGCTGTCCATGCTGATCTTCCAGCAGTACAGCACGGTGTTCGACTTCCATTACGGCGGCGCGCTGAGCATGGTGCTGCTGGTGTTCACCTTGATATTGGTGGCGCTGGCCAACCGCGCCGCCGTCCTGCCGGGAGCCGCGCGATGATCGCCCGCAACCTGATCCGCCTGATCGCCCTGGGCGTGCTGGCCTACCTGGCCCTGCCGCTGGTGGTGATCCTGGGTTCCTCGTTCACGGCCACGCCTTACCTGGCGTTTCCGCCCAAGGGCTTCACGCTGGACTGGTACCGCACCCTGCTGATCGAAGCCGGCTATGTCGCGGCGTTCACGACCAGCACGGTGCTGGCCCTGGCCGCCACGGCCGCGGCCGTGCTGCTGACGGTGCCCGCCGCGCTGGCGGTGGCGCGCTACGAGTTCCCGGGCAAGGCCGCGCTGACCTCGGTGCTGATGTCGCCGCTGGTGCTGCCCCACATCGTGCTGGGCGCGGCGCTGTTGCAGTACGGCGCGTACTTCGGCCTGACGCGCAGCTTCCTGTCGCTGCTGATCGGGCACATCGTCATCATCGCGCCCTTCGTGCTGCGTTCCACGCTGACCTTGCTGACGCCGGAGCAGCGCGCGCTGGAGGAAGCTTCGGCGGACCTGGGTGCGAATCCCTGGACGACCTTCTTCCTGGTGGTGCTGCCGCAGATCCGGCCGGGCATCGTCACCGGTTCGATCTTCGCCTTCATCTCTTCGTGGATCAACGTGGAGTTGTCCATTTTCAACACCACGGCGGACCTCAACACCATCCCCGTGAAGCTCTTCAACTACGTGCAATACACGATAGATCCGACCATCGCAGCCGTATCGGGCGCCACGATCGTGGTTGCGGTGATCGCCATCGTCATCCTGGATTTGACCGTCGGGCTGGACATGCTGTCCGAACGCGGCAAATAACTTTTCCCTACCTTACTTGTCTGGAGCCACAGTCATGCGCAAGCAAGACGCGTTCGATGTCATCTATACCCATACCGAAGGCGAGCCCCTGTGCATCGTGCATAGCGGCATCCCCTACCCCGCCGGCTCCACCATCCTGGAGAAGCGCGCCTTCCTTGAACAGAACTACGACTGGCTGCGCAAGGCGCTGATGCGCGAGCCGCGCGGCCACAAGGACATGTTCGGCGTGTTCCTGACCCCGCCGTCCAGCCCGGAGTTCGACGCCGGCCTGATCTACATCGACGGCACCGAGTATTCGCACATGTGCGGCCACGGCACCATCGCGGTCAGCATGGCCATGGTGGCCCACGGCCTGGTGCCGCGCGGCAAGGACGGCATCACCAAGATCCGCTTTGAGACCACCGCCGGCCTGGTGGTGTCGGAAGTGGCGTCCGAAGGCGACAACGTGCTGTGGACCCGCTTCGAGAACGTGCCCGCCTATGTAGCCGCGCAGGACATCCCGGTGGAGCTGCCGGGCTACGGCAAGCTGTCCGCCGACATCGTCTGGGGCGGCAACTACTTCGGCATCGTCGACCTGTCCGGCTGCGACCTGCGCATTTCGCCGGACAACGGCACCGAGCTGTCGCGCATGGGCCTGATCGTGCGCGACCAACTCAACGCCCGCCACCGCATCCAGCACCCGACCGAGGCCCACATCAACAACCTGAACTTCATCACCTTCTGGCACCAGCCGACCATCGAGGGCGCGTTCTACAAGAACGTGCACGTGTTCAGCGCCGGCCAGCTGGACCGCTCGCCCGGCGGCACCGGCACCAGCGCGATGATGGCCATGTTCGAGGCGCGCGGCAAGATGGGTTTGAACCAGCCGATCAAGTCGGAAGGCCTGCTGGGCAGCGGCGTGTTCGAGGGCTGCCTGCTGGGTGAAGTCGATCTGAACGGCACCCGCGCCGTGCGCCCAACGGTCAAGGGCACGGCCAGCATTCTCGGTACGGCGCGCTGGGTGATCGACAAGAACGATCCCGTTGGCGCCGGGTTCCTCATCCGCTGAAGTGCAAAGGCGCACGGACCAATTGGCTCCGTGCGCCCTTGTCCAAGCCAGGCGCGGCTACGCTCGCGCCGCATCCTCCAGGATCATCTCCGCGCCGCGCTCGGCCACCATCATGACGGCGGCCTGGGTGTTGCCGGAGACCATCTTCGGCATCACCGAGGCATCCACCACGCGCAGGCCCGACAAGCCGTTCACGCGCAGGCGCACGTCGGTGACGGCGGCGGGGTCCGAACCCATGCGGCAGGTGCCGATCGGGTGATAAATGGTCTGGCCGTTGCGGCGCGCGAAGTCCAGCCATTCGTCGTAGCTGTCCACCGCCGCGCCGGGGCTGATCTCGGATTCCACGTAACGCCGCATGGCCGGCTGGCCGACGATGCGCCGGGCCACCTGCATGCCGCCCACCAGGCTGTCGCGGTCCACCTGGGCGGACAGGAAATTGGGGCGGATCGCGGGCCCGGCCTGCGGGTCCGCCGACTTGATGTGGATGGATCCGACCGATTCGGGCCGCAGCTGCGCCACGCCTATCGTCATGCCCGGATGCCGGTCCAGGATGCGTTCGGCCGCGTTGGCGTAGCTGGCGTGCACGAAGAAGTACTGCACGTCGGGCGCGGGCAGGTCGGGCGCGCTTTTCACGAAGCCGTGCACCAGCCCCGTGCCCAGGGTCAGGATGCCCTTGTGGCTGGCGTAGTAGCGCGCCACCTGCTGCGCCAGGCGCCAGCCGCGCGACATCTCGTTCAACGTCACCGTGTCCTTCACCCGCCAGTTCATGCGCGTGGCAAAGTGGTCGATGTAGTTCTCCCCCACCTGCGGCTGCGCCAGCACCGGCGCAATGCCGAACGATTGCAGCAAGGCCGGGTTGCCGATGCCGGACAGTTCCAGCAGCTGCGGCGACTGCACCGCCCCCATGCACAGCAGCGTCTCGCGCCGCGCGCGCACGATGTGTTCCTGCCCGTTCTTGCGGTAGGCCACGCCCACGCAGCGCTTGCCCTCGAACACCAGCCGCGTCACGTGCGCGCCGCATTCCACGCTGAGATTCTTGCGGCCGGCGGCCGGTTTCAGGTAGCCGTCCACTACGCTCCAGCGCCTGCCCCGGTGCTGCAGCACCTGGTAGTAGCCCACGCCTTCCTGGCTGCCACCGTTGTAATCGGGGTTCAAGGGCTGCCCGTCTTCCTGCGCCGCCCGCAAGAAGGCATCTGCGATGGGAAAGCGTTCGGCCACCTCTTCCAGATGCATGGGGCCGTTCTTGCCGCGGCTGCCATCGCCGGGTTCATAGCATTCGATCTTGCGGAAGACGCGCTCGGCCTGGTTGTAGCCCCAGCCGGTGGCGCCGGCCGCCTCCCAGCCGTCGTAATCCTGCGGCTGGCCGCGGACGTAGATCATGCCGTTTATCAAGGTCGAGCCGCCCAGGCCCTTGCCGCGCGGCACGGCGATGGTGCGGCCATGGACGTTGTCTTCCGGCTCGGTGGCGAATCGCCAGTTGTATTCCGGATTCACCAGCAGCTTGGAAAAGCCCGCCGGAATGGAGATCCACATGCTGCGGGCTTCGTGGCCGGCCTCCAGCATCAGCACGCGATGCTTGCCGTCGGCGCTCAGGCGGTTGGCCAGGATGCAGCCCGCTGTGCCGCCCCCGGCGATGATGAAGTCGTAGTCGCTCATGCGGGTCAGCGTCCTGTGCCGGCCTGCTGGTCCGCCGCCACGCCCAGCATCTGCGCCATCAGCTCGATCTGGCAGGCCAACATCGGCGCGCCGTAATGCACCTTGCAGCCGCGGGCCTGCGCCGCCAACAGCAAGGCGGTGTCCTTGGGCTGCATGATGACTTCGCAGACCAGTTGGTCCGGCGTCAGCCGGCTGGCGTCCAGCGGCAGCGCGTCCTCCGGCTTCATGCCCAGCGAGGTGCCGTTGACCACCAGGTCATGCCCCGACGGGTCGGCCGTCCCCACGTCGATCCGGGCATCGGGATGCAGCGACAGGATGCGCGCCTTCAGGTCCTCGGCCTTGGCCGTGGTGCGGTTGGCGATGGTCAGCCGCGCCACGCCGGCCTGCACCAGTGCGAAGCCTATGGCATTGGCCGCGCCGCCCGCCCCCGCCAGGTAGGCGCTCTTGCCCTCGGGCGACACGCCCGCGCTCCGCAGGCCGCGCACGAAGCCTTCGCCATCCAGCATGTGCGCCACCAGCTTGCCGTCGGCCTCGCGCCGCACCACATTGGCCGCGCCGATCTTGCGCGCCACGGGAGTGGCGTCGTCCACCAGGTCCAGGATGGCGGTCTTGTGCGGCACGGTGACGATGACGCCGCCCAGGTTTTCCAGCCGCCGCAGGCCTGCCACCACGTCCGCCAGGTTGTCTGGCCGGGCGTGGAACGGCACGCACACGCCGTCGAAACCGATGGCGGCGAAATGCTCGTTCATGCGCTGCGGCGTCTTCACGTGGTGGATGGGATCGGCCAGGATGCCGAACAGGCGCGTGGTGCCAGTAATTTCCTTCATGCTTGTCTCCGTGTTTCAGGGCTGGAGCGTGGCGCGCGCGACCTCGGCGATGCCGGCGGCGTCCAGCTTGTAGTGCGCATACAGGGTGGTGGGCGGCGCGATCAGGCTGTATTCATCGTAAATGCCATGGCGGCGCAGGCGCGTGCCCGTGCCCGCGTCCGCCAGGACCTCGGCCACGGCCGAACCCAGTCCGCCCAGCACGTTGTGCTCTTCCACCGTCATCAGCTGGCGGGACTTGCCCGCCGCGGCCAGTACGGCGTCGCGGTCCAGGGGCTTGATGGTGGGCATGTCGATCACGCCCACCGACAGGCCCTCGCCGCGCAGCTGCTCGGCGGCGGCCAAGGCTGCGTGCAAGGTAATGCCGCAGGCGATGATGTTCAGGTCCGAACCGCTGGAATGGACGATGGCGCGGCCGAATTCGAAAGGCGTGCCGTCTTCATAGACCTGCGGGTCGCGGCCGCGGCCGATACGGAAGTAGATCGGCTCGGGCCAGTCCGCCGAGGCCTTGATGGCGGACGCCAGCTGCGGACCGTCGGCGGGCGAGACCACCGTCAGGCCGGCCAGAGCGCGCATCGTCGAAATGTCTTCCGTAGCGTGGTGCGAGGTGCCGTAAAAGCCCAGGCTGATGCCGGTATGGTGGCCGATCAGGCGCACCGGCAGTTTGGTATAGGCCACGTCCATGCGGATCTGTTCGCAGCACAAGAGGCCCAGAAAGGACGCGAAGGTCGCAACGAAGGGCATCATGCCCGTGGTCGCCAGCCCCGCGGCGGCCGACACCATGTTCTGCTCGGAAATGCCGAACTGGATGTAGCGGTCGGGATAGGCCTGCGCAAAGCGGTTCAGACCGTTGGAATACTGCAGGTCGGCCGAGCCAGCCACCACGAGATGTCCCGCCTGCGCCAATTCAATCAGCGCGTCGGAAAGATAGGACAGCCCGGGATTCACCGCGTTCAGGGCGCGGTACTGCCAGGAGTCGGGAGAGAGGACTTGTGCCTGTGCCATTCAGATCTCGCGGGAAAGGATTTCGTCGACGGCGCTTTGCGCGTCTTGCGGCGCCAGGTAGCCCAGGTGCCAGCCCGGCTCGGTTTCCATATAGGACACGCCTTTGCCCTTGATGGTCTTGGCGATCACGCAGGCCGGCTTGGCGCGCGCCTCGTCCGCGCGCAGGCGGCGCAGCAAGGCGGTCAGCTCCGCCAGGTTATGGCCGTCCACTTCGTGCACCTCCCAGCCGAAGGCCTGCCATTTTTCCTTCAGCGATTCCACGCCCATGACCTCGTCGACCTTGCCATCCAGCTGGTAGCCGTTGCGGTCGACGATGGCGACCAGGCGCGACAGGCGATTGTGCGCGGCGAATAGCGCGGCCTCCCAGACCTGGCCTTCCTGCATCTCGCCGTCCCCCAGCAGCACGAAGACGTTGAAGTCGCGTCCGCCCATGCGCCCGCCCACCGCCATGCCCACGCCATTGGACAGCGCGTGGCCGATGGAGCCCGAGCTGAAATCCACGCCCGGCACCTTGCTCATGTCGGGATGGTCGCCCAGCGGACTGCCCAGGCGGGTGTAGCCGTCCAGCAGTTCGCGGTCTATGAAGCCGTGGTCGGCCAGCACCGGAAAGAGGCCCACGGCGGCATGGCCCTTGCCCATCAGGAAGCGGTCGCGGTCGGGCCACTGCGGTTCGCCCGGCCGCAGGCGCATCACGTCGTAGTACAGCGCGGCGAAGATTTCCGCGCACGAGAACACCGAGCTGTAATGCCCGACCTTGGCGATTTCGATCAGCCTGATGGTCTCCAGCCGGATGTGGCGGGCCTTTTCCCGCAGCATCCCGACCTCCCCTTCGGTAGGGGCCTCCCTGTCACTGCTCATGGCGCTTCCTTTTCGCTGTTAGGATATATGATATATAATATACCCATCGCGCTCGAATTTGCCATGGCGGGATAGAATTCATCCCGAATCCACCCGCCCCCATCAATACAGCAAGCCTGAGCCCTGTCATGTCCAGCCTCAAACCGGTAAAGAAAGAGAACCTCTCCGTCAGGGTCTACAACGAAATCCGCAATGCCCTGATCAACGGGCAGTACGAACCCGGCGAACGCCTGATCATTGGCGAATTGGCCCAGGAAATGGGCGTCTCCATCACGCCCGTGCGCGAAGCGATCTTCCGGCTGATCAGCGAGCAGGGCCTGGAAATGCAGGCGGCCACCGCGGTCTACGTGCCTTACGTCAATTCGGAAAAACTGCGCGAAATCCAGCAGATCCGTTTCCACCTGGAAGGCATGGGCGCGGCCGAGGCCGCCCAGAACATCACGCGCAAGCAGCTGGACAACCTGATCGCGCTGCAACGGGATTTCATCTCCTGCACTTCCAGCGATCCCAAGCGCGCCAGCTACCTGAACCGCAAGTTCCACTTCGCCATCCTGGAAGCCAGCAACAAGCCCATCCTGCGCGCCACGGTGGAATCGTTCTGGGTGATCACCGGCCCCATCCTCAAGGTGTTCCACGTCAAGACCTCGGGGCTGGATTACTCGCAGAACGAGCACCGCCACGAGGCCGTGCTGGAAGCCCTGGAAGCGCGCGACTCCGAAGCCGCCCGGCAAGCCATCCAGGCCGACCTGGTCTGGGGCGGCAAGATCATGATCGACTGGCTGGTCGAGCGCGAAAAGGAACTCGA
The DNA here is from genome assembly GCF_059760445.1 of Achromobacter sp. D7-1. NCBI lineage: Bacteria > Pseudomonadati > Pseudomonadota > Betaproteobacteria > Burkholderiales > Alcaligenaceae > Achromobacter > Achromobacter sp. D7-1. The sequence goes on from NZ_JCBAMT010000089.1 coordinate 23,783, forward strand.
CTACCGCCCTCCCGCTGCCCGCAAATAGGAACAACCCATGCTGAAGATTTTTGGCGCCCCCTGCCGCTATATCCAGGGCGCCGGCGCCCTGGACACCGTGGGACAGTACGCCGCCCTGTTCGGCCGCCGGGCCGCCCTGGTCATAGACAGCTACGTGCATGGCGTGCTGGGGCCAAGAATCGAAGCCTTGTGCGCGGCGCAAAACGTGTCGCTGATACCGCTGATCGTCGAAGGCGACCTGACGCCGGCCGTGATCACGCAGTTGCGCGCGCAGGCCGCGCCTGCCGGCATCGACATGGTGATCGCGGTGGGCGGCGGCAAATCGCTGGACGCGGGCAAGGCGGTGGCCAAGTCCTCGCACTGCCATCTCATCACCGTGCCCACCGTTGCCTCCAACGACGCGCCAACCAGCAAGAACTACGTCCTGTACGACGCCCATCACAATCTCCTGGCGGTGGAGCACATGCTGTTCAACCCCACCCTCGTGCTGGTGGACACGGCCGTCATCGCCACCGCGCCGGCGCACTTCTTCCGCGCCGGCCTGGGCGATGCGGTCTCGAAAAAGTTCGAGGCCGAGCAGTGCGCCCGCAACGGCGGCAAGAATATGTATGACGGCGCCCCGCCCCTCACCGCCCAGTTCATCGCCGACGGCTGCCTGCGCACCCTGCTGGCCGACGGCGTGGACGCCGTTGCCGCTGCCGGCAGCGGCCAGCCCACACCGGCCTTCGAACGCGTGGTGGAAGCGATGATCCTCATGAGCGGCCTCGGTTTCGAAAGCGGCGGCCTGTCCATCGCCCACGCGCTGACGCGCGGGCTGCCCAAGATCAGCGGCGTGGCGAGCGCGCCGCACGGCCTGCAGGTGGCCGTCGGCCTGCTGGTGCAGCTGGACCTGGAAAACCGGACGGACAGCATGCTGGCCGAACTGACCCGCTGGTATGAACAAGTGGGCTTGCCCACGACCTTGCGCGAACTGGGCGCGGCCGCCGAGCCATCCGACGCGGAATTGATGCTGGCCGCGGAGCTGAGCCTGAAGGCCCGCCACGCCGCCAACTTCGACCGCGCGCTCGACACCGATACCTTGGCCGCCGCGCTGCGCCGTTACGCCTGACAGGCAGGCGCCGGCCCCCCCGGCGCCCCACCGCATCAGAACGCGACGTTGTCCTTGCCCTTCAGATCCAGCTTGGCGCGCGCTTCTTCGGGCGTGGCGATTTCCAGGTTCAATGCTTCCAGGATGGTGCGGATGCGCTCCACCTGGACCTGATTGGACTGCGCCATCTCGCCCGGCCCGATCCACAACGAATCCTCCAGCCCCACCCGCACGTTCGACCCCATGGCCGCGCCTATGGTCGCCAGCGGTATCTGGCCGCGGCCGGCGCCCAGGATCGACCATTCATAGTCGTTGCCGAACAGCCGGTCGGCCGTGCGCTTCATGTGCATCAGGTCTTCCGGGTGCGGGCCGATGCCGCCCAGGATGCCGAACACCGATTGGATGAAAGGCGGTGACTTGACCAGGCCGCGGTCGACGAAATGCGCCAGGTTGTACAGATGGCTGATGTCGTAGCACTCGAACTCGAAGCGGGTGCCGTTGGCGTTGCCCAGCGCCAGGATGGATTCGATGTCCTGGTAGGTATTGCGGAACACCAGCGAGCGGCTGTTCTCCAGATGTTCGCGCTCCCAGTCGTGCTTGAACTCCTTGAAGCGGCCCAGCATGGGGTACAGGCCGAAGTTCATGGACCCCATGTTCAGGGACGCCAGCTCCGGCTTGAAGGTGGTGGCCGGACGCATGCGCTCTTCCACCGTCATATGCGGGCTGCCGCCGGTGGTGATGTTGATGATGGCGTCCGTTTCGCGTTTGATCCGCTCCAGGAAGGGCTTGAACAAGGCCGGATCCTGCGAGGGCTTGCCGGTCTGCGGATCGCGCGCATGCAGGTGCAGCACCGCCGCGCCAGCCTTGGCCGCGCCGATGGCCGCTTCCGCGATCTCGTCGGCCGTGACCGGCAGGTGCGGCGACATGCTGGGGGTGTGGATGGCGCCCGTCACGGCGCAAGTGATGATGACTTTCTGCTTGGGCTTAGCCATTGTTGTCTCCGTTATCCTGTTTGTGGCGCATGAGGCGCATCAGTTTTTCGTCGCGCCAGAAGCGGCGCTTGGCAAGATCTTCCCGCGGCAGCAAACCGCGGCGCTCGTCCGACAAGGCATCGACCAGCGCGCCGTCCCAGGCGACGGGTTCGCCCTGGGTCGCGCCGATGGACTGGTACAGCCCGCCGTAGCGTGCGCAATAGTCGGCAATGCCGCCGGGTGCGTTGAGGTCTATGGTTTCGAACGGCCCCATGAACGACCAGCGCAGGCCCAGGCCGTCCTTCACCGTGGTGTCGATATCCTCGGCGCTGGCGATGCCCGCGCTGGCCAGGCGGAACGCCTCGTGCAGCAGCGCGCCCTGCAGGCGGTTGAGAATGAAGCCTTCGATTTCGCGGCGCACCAGCACGGGCTTCTGGCCGATGCCCGTCATGATGGCGCGGGCAGCAGCCACGGCCTCGGGACTGGTCCAGGGCGCGGGACACAGTTCCACCACCGGGATCAGGTAGGGCGGATTCACGGGATGCGCCACCAGGCAACGGTGCCGTCCGGGCAGGTGTCCGGTGAATTCGCTGGCGGGAATGCTGGACGTGGAACTGCCGATGATGGCGTCGGGTTCGGCCGCGGCGTCCAGTTGCGTGAACAACGCCCGCTTGATCTCGACGTTTTCCGGCGAGTTTTCCTGGATGTAGCGGGCGCCCTTCAAGGCATCCGCCAGGCTGCTTGCCACATGGACGCGGCCACCGATGGCCTCGGCGTCCTTGAGCAGACCCTGGGTTTCAAGTTCCCGCAGCTGCTGCAGGATCAGGCCTCGCGCCTCGGCCAGCATGGCGGCGTTGACGTCATACAGGCGTACCGCCCAACCCATGCGGGCAAACACGATGGCCCAGCCCTGGCCTATCAGGCCGGTGCCGACGATGGCGGCGCAGTGCGCATTGGACGCGGCGTCCATCAGTAGAGCTTCTGCGTGAAACCGTCCACCACGATGGCCTGCCCCGAGACGCTGCGAGCCGCCTCGCTGGCGTTGAACAGCACCATGTTGGCGATATCGCGAGCGGTGACCATGCGGCCCAGGGCCGCCTGGTTCTCGTACTGTGCGGCGATCTCCTCCACCGGCCGGCCCAGCGTATCCGCCTTGGCCGCGATGACGGCGCGGATGCGCGGCCCTTCGACCGCGCCCGGCAGGATCGCGTTGACGCGGATGCCATGCGGCCCCAGCTCGATGGCCAGGGACTTGGTGAAGCCTATCACCGCCCACTTCGATGCCGAATAGACCGAACGTCCGGCAAAACCCAGATGCCCGGCCGCGGACGACAGGTTGATCATGACGCCGGCCTTGGATTCCTTGAGCAAGGGGATGGCCTGGCGCGCGCACAGGAACTGTCCGGTGATGTTCACGGCCAGCGTGCGGTCCCAGTCGGCCTTGGACAGGGTTTCGACATAGCCGGTGGGACCGGCCACGCCCGCGTTGTTGACCAGGATGTCCAGGCCGCCCAACTGGGCGCGGACCTGATCGAACAGCGCGCTGACGCTGTCTTCGTCCGAAACGTCGGCCAGGGCCGCATGCACGCCAGGCAATTCGGCCGGCAGCGCGGCCAGGCGCTCCTGGTTCACGTCGCATACGAATACGGAGGCGCCGGCATGGCGGAACACCTTCGCCATTTCCAGGCCCAGCCCGTCCGCGCCGGCGGTGATCAGCACCCTTTTCCCGGCGAAATCCACTTCCTCGAACATGCCTCTGTCTCCTAGATTCTTATGAAAAGCAGGCAATTGATGATATACGATATATGAAAAAAACAACTGTGGCCTGATGTTTTTGGCAACCGTTGCCTCAGCCAAAAAGAGTCATCCCAAAGCAGGATGAAAACCCGTATTTGCGCTGGATCAGCCCGCTAAGTCTTTATTCATGCGGCTTTAGGGAATTCCCCGATTCGGCGGGTTACGGCCCCCACTAGAATCCAAGGCGGGGTTTGCTACCCGCCCGGCCGATATATCATATATTCAAAAAAACGGACCAAACAAGAAAGTCCGCATCCCATACCGACAAAGGAGCGTAGACAGTGTTCAAGTTCAACAAAATTGCTTTGGCGCTGGGCGTGTGCGGCGCGCTGGCAAGCGGCACCGCAGCGGCCGACATGAAGGTAGGCGCCCTCTTCCCGTTCAGCGGCGCGCTCGCGCTCCTGGGACAAGAGAGCTATCGCGGCCTGGAACTGGCCGTCAATGAGATCAACGCCGCCGGCGGGGTCAACGGCGAAAAGATCGAAATCATCAAGGCCGACGCCGTCGACCCGACCCAGGCCGTGTCGGAAACCAAGCGCCTGATTTCCTCCAACGTGGTCGGCGTGTTCGGCAGCTACGCTTCGGGCATTTCCTACGCGGCCTCGCCCGTCACCGAGCTGGCCGGCGTGCCCTACTTCGAGCTGGGCGCCACCGCGCACAAGATCACCACGCGCGGCTACAAGTACCTGTTCCGCAGCAACCCCAACACCGCGCTGTATGGCGTGTCGGTGGTCAATGCGCTGCACGACACCATCGCGCCGGGCATGGGGCTGAACCCCAAGGACATCAAGATCGGCATCATCCACGAGGACGGCCCCTACGGCACCGACGTGGCCGCCACCGAGAAGAAGCGCGCGCAGGAGCTGGGCTATACGGTCGCGGAAGTGCTGCCGTATTCGGCCAAGACTGTGGACCTGTCCTCGCTCATCCTGCGCCTGAAGGGCGCCAAGGTCGACGTGGTGTTGCAGACGGCATACCAGAACGACGCCATCCTGTTCTTCAGCCAGGCGCGCGCCGCGGGCTTCAAGCCCAAGGTCGTGATCGGCGCGGGCGGCGGCTATTCGCTGGCCGACACGGCCAAGGCCGTGGGCGCCGACATGAACGGCGTGTTCGACCTGGACTTCCCGCAGTCGTCCATCAATCCGGCGGGCGCGCCCGGCCTGGACAAGTTCCTGGAAGCCTACAAGGCCACCTACAAGAGCGATCCGCAATCCGGTCACAGCCTGACCAACTATGTCGGCGCCAAGGCTTTCTTCGAAGCCATCGGCAACGCCAAGTCCACGGATAAGGACAAGATCCGCGCCGCGGTCCTGGCCTACAAGAAGCCGGCCGGCCAGACCGCCAACGGCTGGGCCTTCGACTTCGGCGAAGACGGCCAGAACAATGCATCCACGTTCTACGTGATGCAGTGGCAGGACGGCAAGCTCGTCACCATCGCGCCCAGCAACCTCGCACTCGGCAAGCCGGTCTTCAAGAAATAAGCGCCACGCCAGTGCTCAGGCGCTCGGGGGCGCCTGACGTATCCCGGGGTCCGCGCGCCCTGGTTCGGCCGACAGC
>NZ_JCBAMT010000090.1:0-28344 GCF_059760445.1 Achromobacter sp. D7-1
CCGCCAGGCGGTCCGCGGAGCCGCCGCATCCGTTACTTCCGTCAAGCCAGGAGTTGCAATGCTCATGCAGAACTCGCCGTTCTCCCCTGCCCGTCCACACAGTCCCACCATCCGCCTGGCCATAAGCGCCGTCGCGCTGCTAGGCGCCATGTTCGCCCCTCTGGCCGCCATCGCCGCCTGCACCCCTGTCAAGCTGGACGGGCGTACGCTCAGTCTGGCGCAGATCGAATCCGTGGCCAGGCAGGGCTGCGGCGTAGCGCTGGCCGACGAGGCGATGCAGCGGGCAGAACGTTCCTATGGGCTGCTGCTGGCCTATGCGCAGCTGGATCGTCCCGTGTACGGACTGAACCGGGGCGTCGGGCTGAACAAGGACCAGACCATTTTCAAGGGCGGAGAGATTTCGCCCGAAGTCCGCAAATTGTCGGAGCAGTTCAACCGCAACCTGCTGCGTTCGCACAGCGCCGCCTATGGCAGCGAAGCGCCTCAGGAGGTCACCCGGGCAGCGATGCTCATCCGGCTGAACACGGCGTTGTCCGGCGGCGCCGGATTGCAGCCGGCGGTGCTGCGCCAGTACGCCGAATTCCTCAACCGCGGCATCACCCCGGTGATGTTCGGCGAAGGCTCGGTCGGGCAGGCCGACATCACCATTCTGCCGCAGATCGGGCTGGCGATGATGGGTGAAGGCCAGGCCTACTACCGCGGCCAGCGCCTGCCTGCGGCGCAGGCATTGCGCCAGGCGGGGCTCGAGCCGGTGCAGCCTTTCGGCAAGGACGCCCTGGCCATCGTCAGCTCCAACGCCTATGGCGCCGCCATCGCATCGCTGGCGGCGCTGGACGCGGCCAGGCTGCTCTCCCAGGCCGATGCGGTCGCTGCGCTGTCGCTCGAAGGCCTGGACGGCAACCTCGCGCCGCTGCTGTCCGTGTCGCAAACCCAGCGGCCCTACGACGGCCAGGTAAGCACGGCCGAACACATACTGGCGCTGTTGCGCGGTAGCTCCCTGTGGCAGCGAGACCCGCAGCGGGCGCTGCAAGACCCGCTGAGCTTTCGCACGGTGAGCCAGGTCCATGGCGCGGCGCGGGACATGCTGCAGCTGCTGCAGCGGCAGCTGCAACTGCAGATCAACAGTTCCGACGACAACCCCACCGTGGCGCTGGATGCCAGGCCCGCCGAGCATGCCCAGCCCTACGAATTGCAGTTCTACGTCACGGAAGGCCCGGTCCGCGGCGCCGTGATGCCCAACGCCGGATTCGACCCCAGCGCCTGGGCGCTGCCCTTGCAGGGCATGGGCGTCGCCCTGTCCCAGGTGGCCCAGTTGTCGGCGCAGCGCACGCTTCGGTTGACCGATACCGCATTCACGGGGCTCCCGCGGTTTCTCAGTCCGGGCAATGGCGCGATCGGATATGGCCCGATCCAGAAGACCGTGTCGTCGCTCGCGGCGGAGATCCGAGTACTGGCGCTGCCGATGACGACCGATGTGCAACCGCAGGCCGGCAATATCGAAGACGTGGGAACCAACGCGCCAGCCACGGGCCGCAGGGTAGCCGGCCAGATCGACCGGCTGACCACCCTGCTGGCGGTAGAACTGATGCACGCCGCCCAGGCCGTGGATCTGCGCGTGGCCAAACGCCCCGACTTCGCGCTCGGGGCAGGAACCGGCGCGCTGCGGCGTGACTTCCGGCAGCAGGTTCCCTATATGGCGGAAGATCGCCGCAATGATGCAGACATCGTCATCGCCGCCGATTTCCTGGTCCGGTCCCGCCAGCAGCAGCCGGCGGGCGCAGGGATGGCGCCCTGACCCAGGCCCATGCCGCGCAGGCCGGCCGCGCTCCCCTATGCGGCCACGGCCTCTTCCAGCATCTCCAGCCGGTCCTGGCCCCAGAACAGCTCGCCCCGGTACACGTAGGCGGGCGAGCCGAACACTCCGGCCGCGACCGCGTCGTCGGTGTTGCGGCGGTAGATGGCCTCAATATCGGGTTCAGCCGCCGCGGCCAGCAACGCCGCGGCATCCAGCCCCTGGCGCTCCAGGAGGGCGCGCAAGGTGGCTTCATCCGAGATGTCCTGTTCGTCGCACCACTCGGCTTTCAGGATGGCTTTGTACAGCGCCGCCACCGGCAGGCCGGCCTGATCCGCCGCGATGACAAGACGCGAAGCCAGGCCGGCATCCGGACACATATATGCCGGCTGCGCGTTGACGTGGATATCCAGCTTGCGGCACCAGCGCGCCAACTCCGTCACCCGGTAGGCCTGGCGCTCGGGTGAGCGCAGGCCCAGCAGGATGCCGCCGGTGCGGCCGTAGACCTCGGGCAGGTCCACCGGCAGGTAGCGGATCCTGGCCTGCTGGCGCGCGGCCAGCGCCTCCAGCCTGTCGGCGCCCAGGTAGGCCCAGTCGGAGTTCATCCAGAAGTAATAGTCGATGGTCTTCATGGCGTCCTCAAATCGGCGCGGGCAGGCACCCGCAAGGCGGCCACCGCGGGAGCCTCGCTACGCATCAGCCAGGCGCTGAACAAGGCGATCACGCCCAGGATGCTCAGGTACCACACCACATACCGGGGATCGCCCCCGCCCTTGGCCAGCAGCCAGGTCGCCACGATCGGCGCCAAGCCGCCGCCGATGGCGCCGGATACCTGCACCGCCAACGAAATGCCCGTGTAGCGCACCTCGGCCGGGAACTGGCTGGAGAACAGGGTGCCTTCCGGCCCGTACAGGCAAGCGTAGACCAGGCCGACCGCCAGGCATACCGCCAGGATGATCCACGAGGTGTCGCGGGTGCCCAGCAAATGGAAGAAGACCGGCGCGCAAGCCAGGATGCCCAGAGTCCCGACCATGAACACCCACTTGTGGCCGATCTTGTCGCCCAGCATGCCGAACAGCGGCATGGTGAACAGCGCGACGGCCGCGCCCCAGATCGTGGCGTCCAGCATCACCGAGCGCGCGATGCCCAGGGTGCCCGTGGCGTAGGCCAGCGAAAAGGTCACCACGGTGTAGAACCAGGTCACTTCCGCCAGCCTGGCGCCCACCACCACCAGCAGGGCGCGGCGATGGTGCTTCAATACCTCGGCCACCGGCACCTCGACCTTGGCCCCCTTCTCTTTCATCTGCTCGAAGTCGGGCGACTCGGCCACCTTGACCCGGATGAACCAGCCCACCAGCAGCAGTATCACGCTGGCCAGGAACGGCAGCCGCCAGCCCCAGGCCAGCATGTCGGCTTCGGGCAAGCTGGCGACCGCGCCCATCGCCAGCGACGACAGGATCAGACCCGGCGCGACCCCGGCCTGCGGCAGGCTGCCAAAGAATCCCTTCTTGCCGTCCGGCGCATGCTCCACCGCCATCAGCACCGCGCCGCCCCATTCGCCGCCCACCGCAATGCCTTGCAGAAAGCGCATCAGCACCAGCAGCACCGCGGCCCAGTAGCCGATCTGTTCATACGACGGAATCAACCCGATCAGGATGGTGGGCACGCCCATCAGCAGCAAGGTGATCAGCAGCATGGATTTGCGGCCGATCTTGTCGCCGTAATGGCCGAAGATCACGCCGCCCAGGGGCCGCGCGAAAAAGCCCACGGAATAGGTGGCGAACGCGGCCAGCGTGCCGGTCAGCGGGTCGAAGGACGGAAAGAAGATCTTGTTGAAGATCAGCGCGGCAGCGGTGCCGTACAGGAAAAAGTCGTACCACTCGATGGTGGTGCCCATCATGCTGGCCAGTCCGGCCGTCACGTAATCGCGGCGCGAGCGCGCAGCCGCAGGCTTGGTCGTCATCATCATGACTCCCCAAAAAAAGTTCTGGAAGAATGTGGCTGCGCGGTGTCAGGCGGCAGGCAGCGGCAAAGGCGCAATGCCGTGCGTCTGGCGGGCCCAGTAGTTGAACGTCGCGTTGACGATCGAGGGCTTGAGCAGATAGTCGTGCGCTTCGCGCGCCAGCGCGTCGTCCACCGGCGTCAGCGGGCCGAACGCCTGCGCGCGGATCTGCATGCGCGCCGCGCGCTCCAGGTAGACCGACAGATAGGTCGCCTCTTCGCACGAAACGCCGGCCGTCAGGTAGCCGTGATGCGCCAGGATGATGGCGCGTTTTTTACCCAGCGCGCCGGAAATGATCACGCCTTCCTGGTCGGCGATCGGCACGCCCGGCCATTCGCCCAGGAACGCGCAATCGTCGTGCAGCGGTGTCATGTCCATCTGCGAGATCACCAGCGGCTGGCGCGCCGCGGCCAGCGCCGAGGCCCAGGGCGAATGCGTGTGGATGATGGACTGCACGTCGGGCCGCGCCTCGTACACCCACAGGTGAAAGCGCGTGGCCGGGTTGGCCATGCCTTCGCCCGTCAGCGTATGCAGGTCGCGGTCCACCTCGATGAAGTCGGCCGGCGTGGCTTCGTCGAAGCCCAGCCCGAAGCGCAAGGTCCAGTAGGCCCCCGGCCGCTGCGAGCGCACGCTGATCTGGCCCGCCAGCCCCGCTTCCTGCTCGGTCATGGCCAGGATGCGACAGGCATAGGCCATGGTTTCCTGGATGCTGCGCGGCACGGCGTGCAGGTGGCGCGCCATTTCCTGCGTGGCGCGGGTGTCGAAATAGGATTTCTCTCGTAATGCGGTGCTCATGTCTTCCCCTGTGTATTGCCCGCGTCATCAGCGCCACCGGACGCCGCGCGAGGTATGCACAGTATGGAAAACCAGCCGCGATACAGCCATGCAGCCAGGGTCATAGCTGCTATTCGAGTCCGCCAGGACGGCTAGCGCGCCGCGATGCGGTGCGCGACGGCCAGCAAATCGCGCACCAGCGGCAGGGGTTGCCGGTTGGCCAGGGTGATCGCGACCACGCGGCGCCGCAAGATGGGGCTACGGACCCGGACCTTGCGCAGCCCGTACTCGGTCAGCAGCTTGTCGGGAATACGGGACGGGAGAATACAGGCGCCCACGCCCGAGGACACCAGCTTGAGCATGGCGTCTATGGTTTCGGCCTCGGCCGCGAACTCGGGCTCCAGTCCCGCGCTGTGGATCATCTTGCGCAGCGCGTAGTGCGGCGGGAAGCCCACCAGCCGCAGATCCATGCCGGCCAGGTCGACGTCGTCCGGCAGCGGCACGTCGCCGCGCACGATCAGGCACATATCGTCATCGAACAGCGTGGCCGATGCCAAGTTGTCCGACGCCACCGCCGCGTCATAGACGAAGCCCACGTCGGCCTTGCCGCTTTCCACCAGCGCCACCACCTCGGGCGAACTGCGGCCCATCACGGACAGGTTCACGTGTTCATGGCTGCTGACGAAACTGGCCACCACCTCGGCCATGAAGTAGTAGCTGAGCGTATGCACGGTGGCGAGCCGCACCGTTCCCTGCGTCACGCCCTCGCGCTGACGCACGGCCTCCAGCACCCGGTCTATGTTGCGGTAGGCCGGCTGGATGCCATCCAACAGGCGCGCGCCCGCCTCGGTCAGCTCCACGCCGCGTCCGGTGCGGGTGAACAGCGGCTTGCCCACGTGCGCTTCCAGCGCCGCCAGCTGCCGGCTCAGCCCGGACTGGGTCTGGTCCAGGTCCTCCGCCGCGCGCGATAGCGATTTGAGTTCCGCGATGCGCAAGAAATAGCGCAACTGCCGGTCCGGTGTATCCATGCTGCCCTCCCGCCCCCTATTCGATGCGCTCATGCCGGCGCGGCTGACAGTGTGCACCAGGGACCGGTCCGGCACTACGGGGATTTGCGCTAAGACCCGCTTGGCGTACCCTGACATACCCAGGCCGTCGCCATAGAAAGGAAGCACGCATGACCGCGCCCTCCCCCCAGCGCCCCATCGCCGCCACCATCGCCGCAGTCGTCCGCGACGGCCGCGTGCTGCTGGTGCGCCGCGCCAACCCGCCGGACCAGGGCCGATGGGCCTTTCCCGGCGGCAAGATCGATGCAGGCGAAAGCCTCCATGCCGCCGCCGCACGCGAGCTGCTGGAAGAAACCGGCGTGCGCGCCGAGCCGCTGCATGTGTTCGACGCCGTCGACGTCTACGACCGCGACGACGCGGGCGCGCTGCGCCGCCACTTCATCCTGATCGCCGTGCTGTGCCGCTGGCAAGCCGGCGAACCGGTAGCGGGCGACGACGCCGCCGACGCCCGCTGGGTATCGCTGGAAGAACTGGACGCGCACTCGCTCGCGACCAGCTTCGGCGTGGCGGAACTGGCGCGCAAGGCGGCGGCGCTGTCGGCCGCGCTCTAAGGTCGCCGTATGCCGGTGGCGGATCCGGCTTTCCTCAAACCGCCACGCTTTCCAGCAGCCAGTCGCGGAACACCTGCGCCTTGCCGGGCATGGCGCCCCGACCCGGCCACACCAGGTAATAGCCGAATTCTTCCAGCCAGGCGTCGCCGGCCAGCCTGACCAGGCGTCCCGCCGCCAATTCGTCCCGCACCATCGCCAGCGGCAGCAGGCCCGCGCCCTGGCCCGCGGCCACCGCCTGCAGCAGCAGGCTGCCATCGTCGAACGCGGGCCCCCTTGGCATGCCCACATCTTCCAGGCCCTGCGCCGCGAACCACAGTTGCCAGCCGCTGCGAGCCTCGTCATGCACCCGCGGCCAGCGCAGCAAATCCTGCGCGTCTGCCGGCATGCCCAATTTCGCCACCAGACCGGCCGACGCGACTGGCACGACCTCGACGGTCAGCAGATGCTCGCTTTGCAGCCCCGGGTAGCGGCCCAGTCCGTGGCGGATGGCAATGTCCGCGCCGTCCCGGCCGAATGCGGCCAGCGCGTTGCTGGTGACGATCTGCAGATCGATCTGCGGATGGCGGGCGTGGAAGTCATGCAGCCGGGGAACCAGCCAGGCCGACGCGAAGAACGCAGTGGTGCTGACCGTGAGCACGCGGCTCTCTGACGGCAAGGCAATACGGGCGGACGCAGCCAGGATCTGGCGGAAGGCGTTGCGCACCGGCGGCAGAAAGCCGTGGCCAGCATCCGTCAGCTGAATGCCGCGGTTCACGCGCAGGAACAGGGCCACGCCCAGATGCTGCTCAAGCGACTTGATCATCTGGCTGACTGCGCCGGGCGTCACGCACAGTTCCTGTGCCGCATCCTTCACGGACAGATGGCGGGCCGCGGCCTCGAAGGCGCGCAGCGCGTTAAGCGGAGGAAGTCGCGGAGCGGTCATGGCACTAGCAATCAATTATTTAGTTTTTCTAATTCATTCAGGATAGAAATCGTGGTTTGTCTTGCAGAATTATAGGAATTAACTTGAACACTTCCTATTGAATCCAAGACAGATAAAGAATAGATGAACTATACGGAAAGTATCAAGGCAACAGCCGACCTGCACCACCTGGGCCTGCTCGCGCTCGCCGCCCTGATCCGGTCGGGCGAGCTCTCGCCGGTAGAGATCACGCTCGCCCAGTTGCGGCGCATCGACGCCTTGGACGGCGAGCTGCGCAGCTATGCCTGCGTGACGGCGGCGTCCGCGCTGCAAGAGGCGCAGGTGGCGGAAACCGAGATACGGCAGGGACACTATCGCGGTCCCCTGCATGGCGTGCCCGTCGGACTGAAAGACCTGTTCCGCCGCAAAGGCGTACCGACCGCCGCCGGCACCGCCATCCACCGCGACACGCCCGCGGATCACGACGCCACGGTGGTCCGCCGCCTGCGCGACGCGGGCGCGGTGCTGCTGGGGCAGTTGCAGATGACCGAAGGCGCGTACTCCGATCACCACCCGAGCGTCGCGCCGCCGCGCAACCCATGGAATGCGGACTACTGGACCGGTATTTCATCCAGCGGATCGGCGGTGGCGACGGCTGCGGGCCTGTGCTTTGGCGCGACCGCGTCGGACACCGGCGGCTCCATACGCTGGCCCTGCGCCGCCACCGGGCTGACCGGCATCAAGCCCACCTGGGGCCGCGTCAGCCGCCACGGCGTATTCGAACTTGCTGCTTCGCTGGATCATGCCGGCGTCATCGCGCGCAGCGCGCAGGACGCCGCGGTACTGCTGGAGGCGATCGCCGGCCCCGACCCGGCGGATCCGACGGCGCTGCAAGCGCCCGTCCCGCGCTACGCGCAGGAAGCCGAAGCGCCGATTGACGGCTTGCGGATCGGCGTGGATCCAGACTGGAACGCCAGCGAGGTCGATCCGCAGACTCAGCGCATGATGGCGGCGGCCATGCAGGTTTTCGAACAGCTGGGCGCGACCCTGGTGCCGTTGCGCTTCCCCTCTGATGACGCCGCGCAGGCCGTGCGCGATTGGGCGCCGCTCTGCGCGGTGGAAGCGGCCCTTGCGCACGCCGCCACCTATCCCTCGCGCAAGACGGAATACGGATCGGTGCTGGCCGGCGTGATCGAGGCGGGCCACGCGCTGCCGGGCCTGACCTACCAGCGCATTCTCTTGCGCCGCATGGCCATGCGCGGCCAGGTCGACGCCCTGTTCGCCAAGGTCGACGCGCTGCTGACGCCGGTACAGCCCATGCCGCCGCTGACCCTGAATGCTGTAAGCGTGCTGGGCCAGCAGCCCGCACTGGTCGAAGCCCTGCAGCGCTATACCTGCGTGTTCGACATAACGGGCCATCCCTGCCTGACGCTGCCCGCCGGCCAGTGCCAGGCAGGGATGCCGATGGGGCTGCAACTGGTGGGGGCGCATCTGGGCGAGTCTGTGCTGTTCCGGCTGGGCGCGGCATTCCAGGCGTCCACGGACTGGCACCTGCGCCGGCCAGCGACGTGAGGCCGACGATGAACATGCATGCGCAACACAGCGCCGCCCCAGCCTCCGCCGGCCGGATCTTCCACGGCTGGCGGGTAGTGGCCGCGGCCTTCGCCATTACTTTGCTGGGCTTCGGCAGCGCCTATTCCTTCAGCGCCTTTGTCGAAGCCTTGCAGCGCGACTTCGCCGCCACGCGCGGCGCGGTGTCGCTGGTGTTCTCGCTGGCGGGCTTCCTCTACTTCGGTTTCGGCGTGGTCAGCGGCCCTCTGGCGGACCGCTACGGCTCGCGCCGCATGGCATGGATAGGCATGCTGCTGGTGGCGCTGGGACTGGCGCTAGCCAGCGCCGCGCAGAACATGATGCAGATCTACCTCGCCTACGGTCTGGGCGTCGGGCTGGGCGTGGGCTGCGCCTATGTGCCGGTGATAGGCGCGGTGCAGCGCTGGTTCCTGCGCCGGCGCGGGCTGGCCTCGGGGCTGGCCGTCAGCGGCATAGGCGTGGGCACGCTGCTGGTGCCGCCGCTGGCTTCCGCGCTGATAGCGCTGTGGGGCTGGCGCGCCGCCTATCTGGCGCTGGCGGCCGTGGTGGCGGTCCTGGGCTGCGCGGCGGCGTTCTGGGTGGAGAACTCGCCGCAGGACCTCGGCCTGCGGCCCGACGGCGACGCCGCGCCTGCTTGCGCAACGACGGCATCCGCGCCGGCCGGCTTGCCGGTGCGCGCCGCCATCCGCAGCAAGGCTTTCGTCCTGCTGTACCTGGCTAGCATGGCTGGCGCCTTCGGCGTCTTCGTGCCCTTCGTGCATCTCATTCCCTACGCGCTGGATCATGGCATCGCGCCAGGACTAGCCGTGCTGCTGCTGGGCATGGTGGGCGTGGGCAGCACGGCGGGCCGGTTCCTGTTGGGCACGTTGGCCGACCGTATGGGCCGGCGCGCCTCGCTCGCCGCGATGTATGCCGGCATGGCCGCAACGCTGGCGCTGTGGGGCGCTTGCGGCCAGTTCTGGACGCTGGCGCTGTTCGCCCTGGTATTCGGCGCGTTCTACGGCGGCTGGGTCGCGTTGATGCCGGCGGTGGTCATGGATTACTTCGGCGGCCGCCATGTCAGCGGCATCATCGGCGCGCTTTACACCAGCGTGGCGTTCGGCACCTTGATCGGGCCCGTGGCGGCTGGCTATGCCTATGACCTCAGCGGTTCCTACCTGCTGCCCATCATCGCCAGCGCGGCGGGCAATGCGGTAGCGGCGGCGGTCACCGGCCTGCTGCCGCGCCAAGGCGCTATGCAGGCCGGGCCGGCGGAGGACGCGCGCCGGGCACTACTATAGAAGCCTCCGAAGCGCTTCCCGCCCCCCATGTTCGAGACCTACCTCTCCCGCTGGCAACTGCTGCCCGACGGCGCCCCCATCGTCACCCGCGCGGCCCAATTGCTGCCGGTGCGGCATCGCGGCCAGCCCGCCATGCTCAAGGTCTCGCACGAAGAAGACGAGAAACAAGGCGGCGTGCTGATGCGCTGGTGGGACGGCCAGGGCGCCGCGCGGGTGCTGGCCCATGACGGCGAGGCCATCCTGCTGGAGCGGGCCACCGGCACGCGCTCGTTGGCCGAATACGCCCGCAACGGGCGCGACGACGAGGCCACCCGCATCATCTGCGGCGTGCTGAAGGATCTGCATGCGCCGCGCGCCCGGCCTCTGCCCGCGCTGCGCCCACTGGAGGAATGGTTCGAGGAACTATGGCCCATGGCCCAGGCGCAAGGCGGCATCCTGGCGCACAGTGCCCGCCACGCCCGCGCCTTGCTCGACTGTCCCCGCGACCTGACGGTGCTGCACGGCGACGTGCACCATGACAACATCCTGGACTTCGGCGAGCGCGGCTGGCTGGTCATCGACCCCAAGCGCCTGCATGGCGAGCGCGCCTTCGACTACGCCAACATTTTCTGCAACCCGGATCTGGCGGATCCCGTGCCGCCAGTGGCCATCGTGCCCGGACGCTTCGAAAGCCGGCTGGAGCTCATCGTCGCGCAGTCGGGCCTGGAACGCCGCCGGCTGCTGCAATGGATCCTGGCCTGGTGCGGGCTATCCGCCGCCTGGTTCATGAGCGGCGGCGAGGATGCCACGATCGACCTGGACATCGCGCGCCAGGCACAGGCGCTGCTGGAACGCTGAATCCCGGCCGCTGCAAGCAAGACATCCGGTTTCATGCGGTAAGGTGTAGGCCCTGTTCCCACCCCTTATCTCTTCATTCCTGGAGTATCGAATGACCGGATTGTTCATCGTGGTGGCGGCGCTGGCATTTCTGATGCTGGCGGCGTATCGCGGCTACAGCGTGATCCTGTGCGCACCCATCGCGGCCATGGGCGCGGTGCTGCTGACCGACCCGTCGGCGCTGGCGCCCGTATTCTCGGGCATCTTCATGGAGCGCATGGCGGGCTTCGCCAAGCTCTACTTCCCCGTGTTCCTGCTGGGCGCCGTGTTCGGCAAGCTGATCGAGCTGTCGGGCTTTTCGCGCGCCATCGTGCAGGCGGTGCTGCGCCTGATCGGGGCCGAGCGCGCCATCATGGCCATCGTGCTGGTCTGCGCGGTGCTGACCTATGGCGGCGTGTCGCTGTTCGTGGTGGTGTTCGCGGTGTACCCGTTCGCGGCCGAGATGTTCCGCCAGGGCGGCATCCCGAAGCGACTGATGCCGGGCGCGATCGCCCTGGGCGCGTTCACCTTCACCATGACCGCCCTGCCCGGCACGCCGCAGATCCAGAACATCATCCCCACCACCTTCTTCGAAACCACCACCTGGGCCGCGCCCTGGCTGGGCCTGATCGGTGCCTGCTTCACGCTGAGCGTCGGCATCGCCTATCTGGAGTGGCGGCGCAAGCGCGCGGCCGCCGCCGGCGAGACCTATGGCACGGACCTGCGCAACGAGCCGGTCACGCCACCCAGCGAACGCGAGCACCATCCGCTGATCGCGCTGCTGCCGCTGGTGGTGGTGGGCGTTGCCAACTACCTGCTCACGCGCTGGATTCCGGGCTGGTATCCAGCCGGCTCCGAAGTCGCGCTGCCTGGCCTGCCCAAGCCCATGCCCGTCAACGCCGAAGACCAGGTGGCGCTGTGGGCGGTGATGGGCGCGCTGATCGCGGGCATCGTCACCATCCTGCTGTTCTCGTTCCGCGGCATCAAGGCGCACTTCGCCGAAGGCAGCAAGAACGCGGTGTCCGGCGCGCTGCTGGCTTCGATGAACACGGCGGCGGAATACGGTTTCGGCGGCGTCATCGCCGCCCTGCCCGGCTTCCTGCTGGTCGCCGACGCGCTCAAGGCCATCCCCGATCCCCTGGTGGGCGAAGCGGTCGCCGTGACCTCGCTGGCCGGCATCACCGGCTCGGCCTCGGGCGGCATGAGCATTGCGCTGGCGGCGATGGCGCAGACCTTCATCGATAGCGCCCACGCGGCGGGCATCCCGATGGAAGTGCTGCACCGGATCGCCGCCATGGCCAGCGGCGGCATGGACACGCTGCCGCACAACGGCGCGGTCATCACCCTGCTGGCGGTCACCGGCCTGACGCACCGCCAGTCCTATGGCGACATCTTCGCCATCACCTTGATATCGACCACATCGGTCTTCCTGGCGATTGCGGTGTACTACCTGACCGGCATCGTCTGAGCCAGGCCGGCGGCGATGATCTCCGCCAGCCATTGCGTGAAGACGCGCACCCGCGCCGATACCTGGCGGTTCTGCGGATACAGCACCGACACGGGCATGGGCGCGGGCGGCGCGTCGGGCAGCACGATCTTCAATTCACCCGCCGCCAGTTCGCGTTCGACGCGGTAGCGCGGCACCTGCACCAGGCCCAGGCCGGCCAGCGCCGCGCCGGTATAGAGTTCCGCGCCGGTGACGCTGACCACGGCCCTGGGCCGCATCTGCACGTTGCGCCCATCAACCATGAAATCCAGCGGCAGGCTGCGCCCCGTGGCGCTGGACAGGTAGTCCACCGCGCAATGGCCCTCCAGGTCTTCCAGCCGCCGGGGCTCGCCGAAGCGCGCCAGATAGGCGGGACTGGCCACGGTCACTTGCGGCATCAGCGCGATCTGGCGCCCGACCAGCGACGAATCCTGCAGCGCGCCGGTGCGCAGCACGCAGTCCACGCCTTCGCGCACCAGATCCACCAGGCGGTCGTCCTCGCCCAGCTGCAGCACGATGTCGGGGTAGCGTTGCAGGAACGCGGGCAGGCCCGGCATGACGAAGAACCGGGCCAGCGTGCCCTGCGCATTGACCCGCAGCAGGCCCTTGGGCGAGGTATCCAGAAAGGCTCCATCGGCCTCTTCCAGATCCGCCAGCAGCCGCACGCAGCGCCGGTAATGGGCCTCGCCATCGTGCGTGAGCCGCACCTGGCGCGTGGTCCGTTCGAGCAGCCGGGCGCCCAGGCGCGCTTCCATCCGCTTGACCAGATTGGTGACCGTGGGCCGGGGGATCTGCAGATCCTCGGCGGCCTTGGAAAAGCTGCGCCTTTCGGCGATGCGCACGAACACCTGCATTTCCTGGAACCGATCCATGCTCCGTCGCTCATTATTAATACAAATGAAATTATGTTAGCGAATATAGAGTAATTATCTTTTTTCTGGAATAGTTCAAGATACGCCTCACCCCCCTATCCAACCGGAGATACCACATGAACATCCAGGCCACGCAACGCATTGCGCTCGTCACCGGCGGGTCGCGCGGCATAGGCGCCGCCATCGTCCGCCGCCTGGCGCGCGACGGCCACGCCGTCGCCATCAACTACGCCTCCAGCGCCGCCGAAGCCGAGGCCCTGGCCGATGAAATCCGCGCGGCTGGCGGCCGCGCCCTGGCCGTGCGCGCCGACGTGTCGCAGGCCGCCGAGGTGCGCGCCATGTTCGACCAGGTCGAAGCCGGCCTCGGCCGCATCGACGTGCTGGTCAACAGCGCCGGCATCCTGAAGATGGTGCCGCTGGCCGAGACCAGCGACGAGCTCTACGAACAGACCTTCGGCATCAACACCCGCGGCACCTTCAACACGCTGCGCGAAGCCGCCACCCGGCTGGCCGACGGCGGCAGCATCGTCAACGTTTCCAGCACCACCATCGCGCTCAACCTGCCGAACTACTCCGTCTACATCGCCAGCAAGGCAGCGGTCGAAAGCCTCACCCAGGTATTCGCCAAGGAACTGCGCGGACGCCGCATCACCGTCAACGCCGTGGCGCCCGGTCCCGTCGCCACCGAACTCTTCCTCAACGGCAAGAGCCCCGAGCTGATCGAGCACTACGCCAAGATGCCGCCGCTGGAACGCCTGGGCCAGCCCGAGGACATCTCCAATGTGGTGTCGTTCCTGGCAGGCCCCGACGCCGGCTGGGTCAACGGCCAGATCCTGCGCGCCAACGGCGGCGTCGCCTGAACCGGCGCATTCCCAAACCGCAGAACTCAAGCCCGCGCGCGGCCGTCCGGCCGCGCCATCCCTCATCCCTACGCATGAGCGCGCAGCCGCAGGCGCGCGCGCGGCGCATCGCCCGGATCGCCGCGAATTTGCGTGTATCCCTCATCCGTTTTACCCATGCCGCCATCGCCTGATGGGTTGAGCGGCCGCGCGCGCTGATTGCTTTTCTCCACTGATCACTCGGGCCTTTGACTTACGGACAAGTCTGGCCAGCTGGACGAGGTTTGCATGAGACGGAAGCCGGAAGGTCTGTATTAGGCTGACCCCGTAGTACTCCGACTCACCTTGATCAATTGGACGAAAGTAAATGAATCAACTCATTCATCCGGATTGCCACCCCTTCACCGCCGCGGGCAACCTGAAGCAGCTCTCGGCGTTCTACGAGGAGGGACGCCGGGTCATGTGGATGATGCTTCGCGCTCAACCGCGTCCGTGCTTCAACCATGAACTGATCGACGAGATCATGACCCTGGCGCGCGCCGCCAAGGACTCCGGCCTGCCCATCGACTTCTGGGTCACCGGCTCGCTCGTCCCTCAGATCTACAACGTGGGCGGCGATCTGAATTTCTTCGCGGAAGCCATACGCACCGGCAAGCGCGAAGCGCTGCGGGCGTACGCCCGGGCTTGCGTGGATTGCGTGCATGCCGCCACCCGCGGCTTCGATACCGGCGCGATTTCGCTAGCGATGATCGAAGGCACGGCCCTGGGCGGCGGCTTCGAGGCTGCGCTGGCCCACCACTTCGTGCTGGCGCAGAATACCGCCCGCATGGGCTTTCCTGAAATGGCGTTCAACCTCTTCCCCGGCATGGGCGGCTACTCGCTGGTGGCGCGGCGCTCGGGCATGAAGCTGGCGGAAGAACTGATCAGCACGGGCGAATCGCACACCGCCGAATGGTTCCATGGCAGGGGCCTGGTCGATGTGCTGTTCGAGCCGGGCGACGCCTACAAAGCCACCCGCACCTTCATCGACGTGATGCGGCCCAAGCTCAACGGCATGCGCGCCATGCTGCGCGCGCGCCAGCGCGTGCTGAGCCTGCCGCGTTCGGAGCTGATGGACATTACCGAGGATTGGGTCGAAGCCGCGTTCTCGATCGACCCGAAGGACCGCGCCTACATGGAGCGCCTGGTGATGGCGCAGAACCGCCGCAGTTCTTCCAGCGCGGAGTCCGCGCTGGAAGCCACCATGCATTGATGCGGTAAGGCGCTACCGGCTGCGTCAGGCAATGAGATGCAGCCGGCGGCGCTGGGCCAGCCAGGCGGTGAACTCCGCCGCAGGCATGGGCTTGGCATACAGGTAGCCCTGCTTGGCGTCCACGCCCAGGGTGTCGACGAACACGGCCTCTTCGGTCGTTTCCACGCCCTCGGCGATCACCTTCAGCTCCAGCGTGCGCGCCACGGCGACGATGGCGCGCGCCAGCGCCTGCGACACCGGGTTCTCGTTGACGCCGCGCACGAAGCTGGCGTCCAGCTTGATCGCGTCCAGCGGAATGCGGGCGAGCTGCGACAACGACGAATAGCCGGTGCCGAAGTCGTCCAGATGGACGCGCGCGCCCAGTTGCCGGAATTGCTTGATCAGTTCGATGGCGGCGCCTTCGTCGTCGATCAGGCAGCTTTCCGTCAATTCGATGTCCAGCAGGCAGGGATCCAGGCTGGCGTCGTTGATGGCGCGCATGAAGTCGCTGACCACGCCCTTGTCGTTCAACTGCCGCGCCGACACGTTGATGGCGATGCGAATGTTCAGGCCGTCGCGCTTCCAGGCCGCGGCCTGCCTGGCCGCTTCACGCATGACCCACACGCCCAGCGGCGAGATCAGGCCCGATTCCTCGGCATAGGGAATGAAAACGTTGGGGCCGACCATGCCGCGCTCCGGCGAGCGCCAGCGCACCAGGGCTTCGACCCCGTCGACCTCGCCGTTGCGCCCCGCCAGTTTGGGCTGGTAGTACAGCATCAGGTGGTCTTCGGCCAGGGCCTTGCGCAGATTGGTGTCCAGCCAGACGTAGTCCGCGTTGCGGCGGTCCATCTCGGGCTGGAACACGCGGTAAGTATGGCGCCCCGCTTCCTTGGCCACATACATGGCGATGTCGGCGCTGCGCACCACGCTGTCCAGGTCGGCGCCGTGCTCGGGATACATGGCGATGCCGATGGAGCAGCTGGTATAGACCTCGATCAGCCCCTGACGGAAAGGCTCGCGCAGGCGCTCGATGATGCGCTGCGCGGTGGCCTCCAGCTCCCAGGTCTGGGCGGCTTCGTGCAGCACGATGAATTCGTCGCCGCCCAGCCGCGCCAGGGTCTGGCCTTCGGACAGGCAGGACGAGATCGCAACCGCCACCGACTTGAGCAGGCGGTCGCCGAAGCCGTGGCCGTAGTGGTCGTTGATGCGCTTGAAATTGTCCAGGTCCAGGAACAGCACGCCGCCCCGCCCATCCTGGCCCGCCGCCAGCGCCGTCTTCAGCCGCGTGGTAATCGCGTGGCGGTTGGGCAGGTTGGTCAGCATGTCGGTGTTGGCCAACACCCGCAGGCGCTCCTGTGCCTGGCGTTCCTCGGTGATGTCGGTGCCCGAGCAGATCAGGTAGACGCGCTTTTCGCCGCTGCCGCTGGTGACGAACTTGTTGCGGAACAGGAAGAGGCGCGGTCCCTTGACCGTATTGATGAGGCGCTCGGCCTCGTAGGACTGCCCGCGCTTGTAGAACTCGGCGATATTGCGGCGCGAGGCGATCGCCTCTTCGCGCGTCATGAACATTTCGAACACGCTGCGGCCGATGATGTCCTGCTCGCGCTTGCCGGTGTATTCCTCGCTGAGCTTGTTGAAGCGCTGCACCCGGCCGTTCTGGTCGACGATGACGATGACCGAGTTGGCCTCGGACACCACGGTCTCGGCGAAGGACAGGCCCTCGACCAGATCCTTGGCCACGGATTCGGTATCGGAATGCGCGGATGCGGTGCCCGCCCATTCATCCGGATTGATCTTGCGGCCCACCAGATGGAGCCGCAGCATGTCGCCGTACAGCGCGATGTCGATGCGCACGCTGGAAGTGATGCCGGTCAGGCTGCGTATCATCTCGGCCTGTTCCGGACGCAGCGCCATCGCGATGTTGGCCGCGCCCTTGACCGCTGCGAGTTCGAACGCGTCGCTATCGGCGGACAGGCGCCAATAAGGACTGTGCGTTCCGAAATGCGTGTACAGAATCGACTTCTCGTCCTGGTCGTCTGTCATTGTTATCCCCCTTCTGCCGCCCTGGGAAGGCCCGCAAAGTACATTACGGCCTAGTCTATTCGGGGTCAACCACTGTATACAATCTCGCGCAGACTTTGTTGCGGTTTATTGCGTCCCCATTGGTGGTTCATAGCGCAAAACTTTGCATGTGCAGCTTTTTCAGTGCGTCTTGCGTACTTGACACGCAAGCCTTGTTGCGTCTTTTGCGACCGCGCGCGCAAACAAAATCGCCGGGAGTTCCAGGCGGAACTTCCGGCGTATGACGTAAAGCCGCAACCTTGGGAGGTTTAGTCCCCCTTCACGCCCGCTTCGTCGATGACTTTGGTCCAGCGGGCCAGTTCGGCCGAAACGCGGGCGCCGGCGTCGGCCGGCGTGGTCCAGGTAGCGATGGCGCCCTGGTTCAGCAGAGAGGCCTTGACCTCGGGCTTGGCCAAGATTTTCTTCAGCTCGCTATTCAGGCGTTCAATCACGGGCGCCGGGGTATTGGCGGGCGCGACGATGCCGAACATCGAACTGACCTCGAAATCCTTCAGGCCCGCCTCGGCCGCCGTCGGCACATCCGGCAGCGCGTCCACGCGCGCAGCCGACGTCACCGCCAACGCGCGCAGCTTGCCGGCCTTGATGCTGCCCTGCGCCGCGGGCACGGTTTCGATCATGCTGAGCACCTGTCCGCCCATCAGGTCGGTCATGGCCGGACCGCTGCCCTTATAGGGCACGTGCAGCACCTCCACGCCGGCGGTGCGCTTGAACATTTCGGCGGCCAGATGCTGGGGCGAGCCGTTGCCGGCCGAACCCATGGTGATGTAGCCGGGCTTGGACTTGGCCAGCGCGATGAATTCGGCCAGCGTTTTCGCCTGCACCGACGGGTTCACCACGAACACCAGCGGCACCGTGCCGACGATGGAAACCGGTGCGAAGCTCTTCTCCACGTCGTAGGTGACGCGGCCGCGGTACAGGGCGGCGTTGATGGAATGGCTGGTCAGCGCGCCCATCAGCAGCGTGTAGCCGTCGGGCTGGGCCTTGGCCACCTGATCGGCGCCGATGTTGCCGGCGGCGCCCGCGCGGTTCTCCACGATCACCGACTGGCCCAAGGCGCCGGTCAGTTCCTGCGCCAGCACACGGCCGATCACGTCGGTCGCGCCGCCGGGCGGGTACGGCACGATCATGCGGATGGGCTTGTCGGGGTAGGCGTCGGCGGCCAGGGCGGGAGCGGAAACGCCGGCGCACAAGGCCAGCAGGGAAAACAACACGGCGCGGCGCGGCCGCAGACGCAGGTCTGACATGTAGGTCTCCTGCCGGGATGGGTATAGGAATGAAACGGACGCCCGGCTCGTCAACCGCGCCAGTGTAGGTGCCGAAACTTGATTGAAGAAGCAGAATTTTTCTATCGACTGATCAATAAAAAAGATCAATCAATCGGCGCTGATAAATCGCTTGCCGCCGCTTTCAAAGGCTGGATATGATGCCGCCATCAGATTATCAATAATATTATCGAGATCAAAAATGAAGGACGAGACCAGCAACGACGCGCCCGCAGCAGGCCCTTTCGACAGTGCAGGCGCGGCCGCGCGCGGCGTCGCCCGCGGACTCACCAACTACGGCGACACCGGCTTTTCGCTATTCCTGCGCAAAGCCTTCATCAAGGGCGCGGGCTACACCGACGACGCCCTGTCGCGCCCCATCATCGGCATCGTCAACACGGGCAGCAGCTATAACCCCTGCCACGGCAACGCCCCGCAACTGATCGAGGCGGTCAAGCGCGGCGTCATGCTGGCAGGCGGCCTGCCCATGGACTTCCCCACCATTTCGGTGCACGAGAGCTTCTCCCAGCCCACCAGCATGTACCTGCGCAACCTCATGTCCATGGACACCGAGGAGATGATCCGCGCCCAGCCCATGGACGCCGTGGTGCTGATCGGCGGCTGCGACAAGACCGTGCCGGCCCAGCTGATGGGCGCGGCTTCGGCCGGCGTGCCCGCCGTCCAGCTGGTCACGGGTTCGATGCTGACAGGCTCGCACCGCGGCGAGCGCGTGGGCGCCTGCACCGACTGCCGCCGTTACTGGGGCCGCTACCGCGCCGAAGAGATCGACGCGGCCGAGATCGCGGACGTGAACAACCAGCTGGTCGCCAGCGTGGGCACCTGTTCCGTGATGGGCACGGCCAGTACCATGGCCTGCATCACCGAAGCCCTGGGCATGATGGTGGCCGGCGGCGCCTCGGCCCCGGCCGTCACCGCCGACCGCGTGCGCGTCGCCGAGAAAACCGGCGCCACGGCGGTCGCCATGGCCGCTGCACGCCTGACGCCGGACCGCATCCTCACCGGCAAATCCATCGAGAACGCCTTGCGCGTGCTGCTGGCCATCGGCGGCTCCACCAACGGCATCGTGCACCTGACGGCAATCGCCGGCCGCCTGGGCATAGACATAGACCTGGCCGGCCTGGACCGCATCAGCCGCGAGACACCCGTGCTGGTGGACCTGAAGCCCTCGGGCCAGCACTACATGGAAGACTTCCACCACGCCGGCGGCATGCCGGCGCTGTTGCGCGAACTGCGCCCCTACCTGCACCTGGACGCGCTGACCGTGTCGGGCCGCACGCTGGGCGAGGAACTGGACGATGCCCCTGCCGCCTTCCCGCAGGACGTGATCCGCACGGCGGCCTCGCCCATCTACCCTGTGGGCGGCCTGGCCGTGCTGCGCGGCAACCTGGCCCCGGGCGGCGCCATCATCAAGCAATCCGCCGCCAACCCCAAGCTGATGGAGCACGAGGGCCGCGCGGTGGTGTTCGAGGACGCCGAGGATATGGCGCGGCGCATCGATGACGAGGCGCTGGACGTTACCGCCGACGACATCCTGGTGCTCAAGCGCATCGGCCCGACCGGCGCGCCCGGCATGCCCGAAGCCGGCTACATGCCCATCCCCAAGAAACTGGCGCGCGCCGGCGTGAAAGACATGGTGCGCATCTCCGACGGCCGCATGAGCGGCACCGCGGCCGGCACCATCGTGCTGCACGTCACGCCCGAAGCCGCCATCGGCGGCCCGCTGGCTTATGTGCAAAACGGCGACCGCATCCGCCTGTCGGTGGCCAAGCGCGAGATCGCGCTACTAGTGGACGACGCCGAACTGGCGCGCCGCGCCGCGGCCCAACCCATGGTTCGCCCCACGGCCGAACGCGGCTACCGCAAGCTGTTCCTGCAGACCGTGACCCAGGCCGACCAGGGCGTGGACTTCGACTTCCTGCGCGCCGGCGTCACCCACGACACCGTGCCGAAGAAGTAGGCAGGCCCATGGACGCCATCACGCCCGACGCCTTGCAATCTCAGGCCCTCGACGCCGCGCAGGCTGCGGTGGCCATCCTGGAAGAAGACATCGTCTTCGGCCGGCTGCACCCGCGCCAGCGCCTGACCGAAGACGAACTGATGGCGCGCTTCGCCCTGAAGCGCCACGTGGTACGTCAGGTCCTCGCGGACCTGGAGACGCTGGGCGTGGTGGAGAAAAAGCGCAACATCGGCGCAGTGGTGCGCGCGTACTCGGTGCGCGAAGTCATGGAGCTGTATGCGCTGCGCCAGGTACTGGAAGTGCATGCCGCCAGCCAGATCCCGCTGCCCGTGCCGCAGGCACGGCTGGCGGCGTTGGTGGCCGTGCAGCGCGAACACGATGCGGCGGTCGCCGACGGCGACGCGCGCCGCGTGTTCCGCAGCAACCAGCGTTTTCACCGCGAGTTCTTCGCCCTGCTGGACAACGCGGTGCTGGGCCAGGCCATCCAGGAATACGCCCGCCGCACCCATCCCATCCGCTTTGGCTCGCTGGCCGCCGCTGGCTACCGCGAACGCGCCCGCCAGGAACACTGGGCCATGATCCATGCGCTGCGGGATGGCGACCGGGAGGGGTTGATGACGCTGTGCCGGGAACACCTGCTGCCGTCGCGGGATGCATATCTGGCGGCGGAACAGGCCCGATTGGGGGCATAGGTCCATGCCGAGCGTCTGTCGCCAGGCGGTCTCGCCACGCCTAAAATAGAGTTTCCCAGCCGCCGGACGCGGCTGCGTTCAGTCTGAAGACCGCCCCGCGCGGCCGCTTTGGAGTCGAACATCATGAACACCTCCCCTGGCGATCGAGTCTTCTCCGGATCCATCCCCCAGTTCTACCAGCGGTACATGGTTCCCCTCATCTTCGAACCCTATGCCATAGACCTCGCCCGCCGAGCGGCGGCGCTGCGTCCTGCAACCGTCCTGGAAATCGCCGCAGGCACGGGCGCGGTGACGCGCCAGCTCGCGGACCAGTTGCCAGCCGCCACGGCCATCGTCGCGACCGACCTCAACCAAGCCATGCTGGTGCAGGCCCAGGCCCTGGGCACGAGCCGCGCCGTCGCCTGGCGCCAGGCCGACGCCTTGCAGCTGCCTTTCGAGGACCAGTCCTTCAATGCCGTGGTGTGCCAGTTCGGCTACATGTTCCTGCCGGACAAGGCGGCGGCCTTTGCCGAGGCGCGCCGGGTCCTGCGGCCCGGCGGAACATTCCTGTTCAACGTCTGGGACCGCATCGAGGACAACGCGTTTGCCGATACGGTGGAACAGGCACTGGCGCGGCTGTTCCCCGGCGATCCTCCCAGGTTCATGAGCCGGATTCCGCATGGCTATTACGACGCGGCCGTCATCAAAGCCGACCTGGCCCACGCCGGATTCACCGGCCGGCAGACGCTGGAAACCGTTGCCTTCGAGAGCCGCGCGGACACGCCCCGGACGGCTGCCATCGCCTATTGCCAAGGCACGCCGCTGCGCAACGAGATCGAGGCCCGCGGCGCGGGCATACTGGAGCAGGCCGTCAATGTCGCGACCGACGCGCTGCGCGCGCGCCACGGCGCGGGGCCCATCGCCGGAAAGATCCAGGCGCATGTGATCACGGCGCAACGCAGCACGTAGCTGCGCGACGACCACGCAGTGAACCGGCGGCGGGCAGCCATTTGTCCTCGCCGCGCCGTCCGGGTTAAGCTTGCAACCCTCTCCCACATCCACCGGAGCACTCAGAGTGAACAAGTAAATGCCGGGATGCCCATGCGCATCTTGCCTCCCCTCGCTGCCTGGCGCGCGAGCCGCATTGCTTGTTCCATTCTGATCTCACGCAGGACCCGGCCGCTATCGGCGCGCCGCGGATTGCCCCCTGCAAGGCTCAGGCTCGCGGATTCCGCGCATCGGCAGTTTTCCCCCTCCACAGAAGGAAAGCACAATGCCTGCGACCGACACCATCGATATCTATCACCACAACCGCGCCGCCTGGGACCGCCAGGCCGCGCAGCAATGCGCCTGGTCACAACCGGTAAGCGCCGAAACCATCCAGGCCGCGCGCCGCGGCGACTGGCAGGTGCACGTCACGCCGCGCGCCCTGCCGGCGGACTGGCTGCCGCCCATGAATCCGGCGCCGCGCATCCTGTGCCTGGCCTCGGCTGGCGGTCAGCAGGCGCCCGTGCTGGCCGCCGCCGGCGCCGAGGTGACCGTGTTCGACGCGTCGCCGCTACAGCTTGCCCAGGATGAAATGGTCGCGCGCCGCGATGGCTTGGCGCTCAAGGCCGTGCAGGGCGATATGCGCGACCTCTCGGCATTCGCCGACGCGTCGTTCGACTGCATCGTGCATCCGATCTCCAACCTGTATGTGCCCGACGTGCGGCCAGTATGGCGCGAGTGCTTCAGGGTGCTGAAGCATGGCGGCAGACTGCTCAGCAGCTTCTACAACCCGGTCGTGTTCGTCGGCGACCGCGCGCCGGAACTGGCGGAACAAGGCTTGATCCGCCCGCGCTTCAAGCTGCCCTACTCCGATGTGCGCGATCTGACTGCGCCGGAGTTGGCGCAGAAGCAAGGCCGGGGCGAGGCCCTGGTGTTCGGACACAGCCTGGGCGAACAGATCGGCGGCCAGCTGGACGCCGGGTTCCTGCTCAAAGGGTTCTATGAGGATGAACAGCCCCAGCCGCGCTTCCTGATCGACCGCTTCCTGCCGACCTTCCTGGCGACGCACGCGGTCAAACCCTGAGGACCAAGGGGCGCCGCCTGGCGCCCCTTATGCCTCACTTGAACGGGTTGGAATCCGTCCCGTAGGCGCTGGCGCCGTAACCGCTACCCCCGACCTCCAGCGAGACCGAACTCGGATCGACGACGGCGGCCGTTCCCTTGTAGTGCATCACCATGCCCGGGAAGGCCATCACGGCCGCGACCATCAGCAGCTGGATCACGATGAACGGCACCGAGCCCCAGTAGATCTGTCCGGTCGTGACGGGCTCGATCATCTTGCCCGTGACCCTGTCCTTGTAGCGGTCCCGTGGCGCCACCGATCGCAGGTAGAACAGCGCAAAGCCGAATGGCGGATGCATGAACGAGGTTTGCATATTGACTGCCAGGATCACGCCAAACCAGATCAGGTCTATGCCCAGCTTGTCGGCCACCGGCCCCAGCAGCGGCACGATGATGAACGCCAGTTCGAAGAAGTCCAGGAAGAAGGCCAGCACAAAGGTCAGGATGCTGACCACGATCAGGAAGCCCCACTGTCCGCCTGGCAAGCCGGTCAGCAGATGCTCGACCCACAGGTCGCCGTTGACGGCGCGGAAGGTCAGGCCGAATACAGTGGAACCCACCAGGATGAACACCACGAAGCAGGACAGCTTGGTAGTGGTGTCCATGGCCTGCTTGAGCAGGTCCAGCGACAGACGGCGTCGCGCCACCGCCATCAGGATGGCGCCCACCGCGCCCATGGCGCCGCCCTCGGTCGGCGTGGCCACGCCGATGAAGATGGTGCCCAGCACCAGGAAGATCAGCGCCAGCGGCGGAATCATCACAAAGGTCACGCGCTCGGCCAATGCCGACAACAGCCCCAGGCCCAGCGCCTTGTTCACCAGGGCAATAACGAAGGCGGTTGCGCCCCAGAACAGCAGCGCCACCACGATGCGCTCGTCCATCGGCGCCGTGTTGTTCTCGACCCAGAGGCCCAGGAAGTACGCCGACACGGCGGAAATCGTCATCAACACCAGCAGCGAACGTCCGCCGCGGCCGCCGTTCGGCTCCTGGAAGCGGCGCGCCTCTTCCGGCAGCGCGGGCGCGGAGTCCGGCTTCAGCAGGCTCATGATGACGACGTAGACGATGTACAGCCCGGCCAGGATGAAGCCAGGCACCATGGCCGCGCGGTAGATGTCGCCGATGGAGCGCCCGAGCTGATCGGCCAGGATGATCAGCACCAGCGAGGGCGGGATGATCTGCGACAGCGTGCCGGACGCGGCGATCACACCGCTGGCCAGCTTGCGGTCATAACCGTTGCGCAACATGATGGGCAGCGAGATCAGGCCCATCGAGATGACCGAGGCCGACACCACGCCCGTGGTCGCGGCCAGCATCGCGCCGACGAAGACCACCGCGATGGCCAGGCCGCCGCGGACCGAGCCGAACAGCTGGCCTATGGTCTCCAGCAGATCCTCGGCCATGCCGGACCGCTCCAGCACCAGTCCCATCAATGTGAAGAATGGCACCGCCAGCAACGTGTCGTTGGAAATGATGCCGAACACCCGCTGCGGCAGCGCCTGGAACAGCGAGGAATTGAGCAGGTCCAGCTCCATCCCGACCAGGCCGAAGAGTATGCCGTTGGCCGCCAGCGCGAACGCCACCGGAAAGCCCAGCAGCAGAAAGATGATCAGCGTCGCGAACATGATCGGCGCCAGATTGGCAATGAGAAACTCCATGATCAGCGGCCCTTGTTGTTCAGTTCGTTCTGCGCGGCCACTTCGCGCGCCTGCGCCTCGCGGGCGATTTCCTCGGCCAGTTCTTCTTCGGCGCTCCTGGCGCCCTCGCGTTCGCGAGGGTCGCGGCAGCGTCCCATCAGGAAGCCCACGCACTTGATCAAGTGCGACAGTCCGGCCAGCACCAGCAGCGCGAAGCCCACCGGAATCAGCAGCTTGACCGGCCAGCGGATCAACCCGCCCGAGTTGGAGGAATGCTCGTTGCTGAGGTACGAATCCATGAACACCGGCCAGGACAGATACATGATCAACAGGCAGGCCGGCATCAGGAAGAACAGCACGCCGAAGATCTCGATCCCGATCTGCGCGCGGCGCGACAGCCGCGAGGAGATGATGTCCACCCTGACGTGGTCGTTCTTCAGCAAGGTGTAGCCTGCGGTCAGCAGAAACATGGCGCCGAACATGTACCACTGCAGCTCCAGCCAGGCATTGGAGCTGTCGTGGAATATCTTGCGCATGATGGCGTTGCCGGCGCTGACCAGGACCACCAGCAGCGTGACCCAGGACACGATCCGGCCCATGCGCAGATTGATCGCGTCTATGCCACGCGACAAGGCGAGTAGTGCTTGCATCTGTTTTCCCCAGAATTGTTTCTAATCACGCACCTGCCCCAAACACAGCCCGTGGTGCCCCGGGCTTGAAACCGTCAATCGTCTTCGCGGTCATGCCGCAGCCAGGGCGTCACGCGCCGTTCCAGCCACACCAGCAAGGCGAACAGCAGCATGCCCATCAGGGCCAGCACGAAGATCGCGGCGAACACCCGCACCGTGTCGAAGGTGCCTTGGGCGCTCATGATCACGTAGCCCAATCCGCGCTGCGAGGACACGAACTCGCCGACGATGGCGCCCACCAGCGCCAGCGAAATCGAGACCTTCATGCCTGCCAGGATCGAAGGCAGCGCGCTGGGCAGCCGCACCTTGAAAAAGAAATCACGGCGTGACGCCTTCAACACGCGGCCCAAGTCCAGCACGTCCTGCGGCACCGAGCGCAGGCCGTGGACGGTGTCCACGATCATCGCGAACACGGCGATCAGGAAGGCGATGGCTATCTTGGGCTCTGCGCCCGTGCCCATCCAGATCACGAACAAGGGCGCGATGGCGACCTTGGGCACGCTGTTCAGGGCCACGATCAAGGGATAGACGAAACGTTCGAACCAGCGCGAGCCCACCAGCATGACGGCGATCGCCACGCCGGCCGCCACCGCCAGCGCGAAGCCGGCCAGCGTGGTCATCAGCGTGTAGGCGGCATGGCCGGCGTACCAGCTCCATTCCACCGCCAGTTCCAGGGCCACCTGGCCCGGCAGCGGCAGCATGATGGCGCGCACCTGGAAGATGCGGGCGGCAGCCTCCCACAGCAGCAGGAACACAAGCACCGACAGCAGCCCCGCCATGCGCCGGCCCGCCCCTTTCAAGAGCGCGCTCATTGGACCGACTCCAGGCCGGATGCGGCGCGGACGCCTTCGTCTATCAGGCCCATGTTCTGGAACATGCCGCGGATGTGCCGCACGTATTCGCCGAATTGCGGCGTTTCGCGCAGCGCCAGCGGCCGGGGCCGCGGCAGGTCGATCTCTATGGTTTCGAGGATGCGGCCCGGGCGCGGCGAGAACACCATCACCACATCGCCCAGAAACACCGCCTCGGCGATGCCGTGCGTCACGAACAGCACGGTGTTGCGCGTCTCCATCCAGATCCGCTGCAGTTCGACGTTCATCTGATCGCGCGTCAGCGCGTCCAGCGCGCCGAAGGGCTCGTCCATCAGCAGCAACTTGGGGTCGTCCACCAGCGCCCGGCAGATCGCCGCGCGCTGGCGCATGCCGCCAGACAGTTCGCGCGGATAGCTATCGGCAAACTTCTCCAGGCCCGTCAGGGCCAGCAAGGCCCGCACCTTGTCGGCATAGGCTGCCACCGGCTTGTGTGCGAGTTCGACCGGCAGCAGGATATTGCGGCGCACGCTGCGCCATTCCAGCAGCGCGTCGCGCTGGAACACCATGCCCGTGCCGGCGGGCGGCCCCTGCACCGGCACGCCTTCCACCCGCAAGTCACCGCTGGAGACAGTCTCCAGGCCGGCCACGCAGCGCAGAAAGGTGCTCTTGCCGCAGCCGCTGGGCCCCAGGATACTGACGAAGCGGCCGCGCGGCACGTCGACCGACACCGACGCCAGCGCCTCCACGCCCGCTGCGCCCGGATAGCGCTTGCGCACGTCTGTTGCGGCCACGGCCCACTGCGTCATGGCTGCACCAGGCTGTCGTAGCGTTCCGGATGCACCAGATCGGGTGCATAGAACGAGGAGGCCTGGGCGTTGGCGCTGATCAGCCCGACGGTCGACAGGGTGGCGACGGCCTGGGTCCAGTCCTGCGGCACGATCGCGCCCAGGCGCGCGCCCGCCGCCGGCTGGCCGAAATACGGCTGCAAGGCGTCGATCTGGCCGCGCAGCACCTTCTTGTCCAGCCGCGCCTGCGGCCGCTGCGCCAGGATGGCGGCGACCGCCTCGTCCTGGTGGCCCGCGTAGATGTATTCCCAGGCCCGCGCGCTGACGCTGGCGAAGCGCGCGATGGCGTCGCGCCGCTGCGCCAGCTTGGATTCATTGGCAAACAGGCCGAAGCTGGGCATGTTCAGGCCGAAGTCGGCAAAGCGCACCGCGCTGGAGGGCCGGTTCTGCGACACCACCGGCAGGAAAAACGGGATGGTGGAAAACGCCGCGTCGGCCCTGCCCACCGCATAGGTCGACGCCTTGCTGGCGGCGTCCACGTTGATCAGTTCAAGATCGCTTTTCTTGAGCTTGCCCGCGGCCAGGAAAGCGTCGATGAACGGCGCTTCCAGCGACCCCGCCGTATAGGCCACCTTTTTGCCCTTGAGCTGCGCGGGTCCGGTGATGCCGGCATCGGACGGGACCAACAAGCCTATGTCGCTCTGCCTGGCGAACACCGCCACTGCCTTGACCGGCATGCCTTTCTCGCGGGCGATCATGGCCGAGGCCAGCGCGGCATGCCCCAGGTCGAAGCTGTCGCCGGCGCCGACGATCTGCACCGTCGTCACCGAACCATTGCCGTCCTCCAGCGACACGTCCAGGCCGGCCTGCTTGTACCAGCCCTTCTGCTGCGCCAGGTGGAAAGCGCCGTGCACGCCCCAGGGCGTCCAGTCCAGCCGCACCTTCAGAGGCTCCAGGGCCTGGGACCAGGCGGGCGCGCTGAGCGCGACAGCAGCCAGGCCCAACAATGCGTTGCGCCAATTCCTTGCGAATACCGCGAGCATGATATTCCCCGTTTTGAGTCGACATGGGCGGCCGCGCAC
>NZ_JCBAMT010000091.1:0-27376 GCF_059760445.1 Achromobacter sp. D7-1
CGTTCGCTCCGGACTGCCCCTTCGTCATCTTCGTCCCCGCCTGCGGCGGCTCCTTCAGATTCCCTCGGGCGCATCGAGGTTGCTCGCCACCCAGGCGCCCGCGACGACGGGCTACTTGTGTCTTGGTCTGGTGCGCTGCTGGAGTTGTGGTCAGGGACGACGTTCTTGTTGCCCGCCATTTCCGGCCGCGCGGGCGGCCGGAAATGACATACGTGATTAATTTGAATGTGATGGTGCTTGCAGCGCGGCGCGGAACGCGGCGATCTCCTGCGGCGTTTTGCCCAGCACCTCGCGCAGCACTTCTTCCGTGTGCTCCCCAAGTAGCGGCGGCGCGCGGCGGTACTCGACCGGCGAGGCCGACAAGCGCAACGGGCTGGCCGTCACCGCTGCCACGCCGCCGGCTGGATGCGGCAGATCGCGCCGCAGCTGCCGCGCCAGCGCTTGCGGATGGGCCTGGGCCTGCGCGATATCGTTGATGGGGCCGCAGGGCACGCCCACGGCCTCCAGCTTGGCGATCCACTCGTCGCGCCGGCCCTGGCGCATGATCTCGGTCAGCAGGCCGACCAGCACCTCGCGGTTGGCCAGGCGCATGCGGTTGGTGGCAAAACGCGGGTCGTCGCCCAGCTCGGGTGCGCCGATGGCGCGGCAGTACGCGCGGTACTGCGATTCGTTGCCGGTGGCGACGATCAGGTGGCCGTCGCTGGCGGCGAACACTTGGTAGGGCACGACGTTCTGGTGCGCGTTGCCGGCGCGCTGGGGCGCGACGCCGGAGTTGAAGTAGTTGGAGTTCTGGTTGGCCAGCATGGCGACGTGGCTGTCCAGCAGGGCGATGTCCAGGTGCTGGCCCAGGCCGCTGTTGTGGCGTTCCTGCAAGGCGGCCAGGATCGCGACGGTGGCGTACATGCCGGTGATGATGTCGGTCACCGCCACGCCGGCCTTTTGCGGGCCGCCGCCGGGCAGGTCGTCGCGTTCGCCGGTGATGCTCATCAGGCCGCCCAAGCCCTGGATCATGAAGTCGTAGCCGGGGTGCTGCGCATAGGGGCCGTCCTGGCCAAAGCCGGTGACCGAGCAATAGATCAGGCGCGGGTTGATCTGTTTGAGGCTGTCGTAGTCCAGGCCGTATTTGGCGAGGCCGCCGACCTTGAAGTTTTCGACCAGGATGTCGCTGGCGGCCGCCAGTTCGCGGATCAGCGCGGCGCCCGCGGGTGTGGCCATGTCGGCCTCTACCGAGCGCTTGTTGCGGTTGGCGCTGAGGTAGTAGGCGGATTCCTCGGTGTCGCGGCCGTCGCCGTCTTTCAGGAAGGGCGGGCCCCAGGCGCGGGTGTCGTCGCCTACGCGGGGACGTTCGATCTTGATGACGTCGGCGCCCAGGTCGGCGAGGTTTTGCGTGCACCAGGGGCCGGCCAGGATGCGCGAGAGGTCCAGCACCCGGATGCCGCTCAAGGCGGGCGGGCGCGTCATGGTTTCAGCTCCGCGGTGCCGTGGCTCAATACGACTATCTTGCGTTCCAGCGCGCGGGCCAGGAAGCGGATCTGGCCGTCGGGCAGGCGCCAGATGTCGCATTGCAGGGTTTCGCCGGGGTACACCGGCGCCGAGAAGCGCGTGTTCAGGCTGACGAGGCGCGAGGCATCGTAGCCGCAGCAGCTTTTGACGATGGCGTGGGCCACTACGCCGTAGGTGCACAGCCCGTGCAGGATGGGTTTGGGATAGCCGGCCTGCCGCGCGACCTCGGGGTCTGCGTGCAACGGATTGCGGTCGGCGTTCAGCCGGTACAGCAAGGCCGCGTTGGCGGGAATGCGGATCTCGCAGCGCAGGTCTGGTTCGCCGTCGGGCGCGGCGGGCAGGGCGGCGGGGCTGTCGTCTCCTGGTCCGAAGCCGCCGTCGCCGCGGCAGAAGGTGCTTTGCCGCAGGGTGGCGAGGCAGGCGCCGTCCTCGCCATGCAGGGTGCGTTCGGTGATGATGATGGCGCCCTTGTCGGCGCCTTTGTCGATCACGTGCGTGTTGCGGCTTTTGCCGATGACGACGCCCGCTGCCGGCAGGGGCGCGTGCATCGTCAGCCGCTGTTCGCCATGCACCACGCGCACCCAGTCTATGCCGGCGCGCGGGTCCCGGACCCAGAAGCCCGGGTAGCCCAGCACCACGCTCATGGTGGGGAAGGACTGCAAGCCTTTTTCGTACACGTAGCGCAGCTGGCCGGCGTCTTCGGGATCCTGCCCCAGGCCTATGCCCAGGGCGTACAGCATGGTGTCTTTCTCGTCGTAGCGCTGGCGCACCTCGTCGAAGCGCCAGTTTTTTACGGTTGCGTAGTCCAGGGGCATGGCGGCCTCAGATGGGGTCCCAGTCGATCACGTCGGGCGAACGCTCCAACGCGTAGAAGTGCTTGCGCATGGCGGGCACCGCGATCTCGGCGATGCGCTCTGGCGTCCACCCGTCGCCGTGATGCACGGTGCGCAGCGGTCGCGGCTGGCTCATCAGCATGATCTCGTTGGCGCGCACCGCGAAGATCTGTGCGGTGACCTCGCTGGCGGCGTCGCTGGCCAGGTAGACGGTCATGGGCGCGACCTTGCCGGCTTCCATCTTCTTCAGCTTTTCGACGCGGGCCTTTTCCTCATCCGTCTCGGCCGGAATGGAACTGGTCATGCGGCTCCAGGCGAACGGCGCAATGCAGTTGGAGCGGACGTTGTAGCGCGCCATGTCCAGCGCGATGGACTTCGACAGGGCCACAATGCCCAGCTTGGCCGCGGCGTAGTTGGCTTGGCCAAAATTTCCGATCAGTCCGGACGTGGAGGTCATGTGCACGAATGCGCCGGACTCCTGTTCGCGGAAGTAGGGCGCCGCCGCGCGGCTCATGAAGAAGGAGCCGTTCAGGTGCACGCCCAGCACCTGGCTCCATTCCTCTTCGCTCATCTTGTGGAAAACCCGGTCGCGCAGATTGCCGGCGTTGTTGACGACGGCGTCGATGCGGCCGAAGGCGTCGATCGCCGTCTGCACGCAGCGGCTGGCGCTGTCGTAGGCGGCCACGCTGTCCGTGTTGGCGACGGCCTGGCCGCCCGCCGCGATGATCTCCTTGACGACCGCTTGCGCGGGGCCTTCCGCGCCGCCTTCGCCGGTGAGCGATACGCCGATGTCGTTCACGACCACCTTGGCGCCGGCCTGCGCCATGGCCAGCGCAATGCTGCGGCCGATGCCGCCGCCCGCGCCGGTAACGATCACTACTTTTCCGGAAACCATGCCGCTCATTGAAGTTGACTCCTGTGCTGCGGCGCGCGCGCCGTGTGGAAAACAGTTCCGCATCAAACGCTCTGGTTCGAGGGGATGCACCATGGTAGATTCGACGAGGCATGCGAAGAATTCAAAATTAGATATGCCCCCCTTCTGCGTGGTGGAACATGAGACACGATCTGACGGACCTGCGTTTGTTTCTGAACGTGGGGGAAACACTCAATCTGACCCGGGCTGCCGAGCGCACCTTCCTATCCCTGCCGGCGGCGAGCGCGCGGGTGAAGAACATGGAAGAGGCCTTCAAGGCCAGGCTGCTGGTGCGCATGGCCACGGGCGTGGCGCTGACGCCGGCGGGCGAAGTGCTGCTCAAGCATGCGAATGCCGTATTCCGGCAGCTGGAATGCCTGAACGCGGACCTGCAGCCCTATGCCAGCGGCCTGAAGGGACGCCTGCGCCTATTGGCCAACACCACGGCCACCAATTCCTTCCTGGCCGATGCGCTGTCCACGTTTCTTGCGGAAAACCCTGATGTGGATGTGGAACTGGAAGAAAAGATTTCTGGCGATATCGTCATTGCCATACGCGCAGGTCAGGGAGATCTGGGGCTGGTGGCGGGCAATATCGATGTGTCCGGCCTGGACGTCACGCCGCTGTTCCGCGATGAGCTCACCGTGGTGACGTCGCTGGATCATCCGCTGGCTGCCTCCGAGTCCGCGCATTTCGCTGACCTGCTGGACGCGTACCAGTTCGTCGGCATCCATCCCGACAGCGCCATCCAGACCTTCCTGGAAGACATCGCCAGCGGCCTGGGCAAGCGCATCTGCCAGCGCGTGCACGTGGGCAGCTTCGAAGCCGTGTGCCGCATGGTGGAGGCGGGCGCGGGGATCGCGGTGGTGCCGCGCGCCTGCGCCGCGCGCTACAGCCGCCCGGACGCGCTGCACGTGCTCAAACTGGATGATCCCTGGGCGCTGCGCGACCGCCTGCTGTGCCGTCAGCGCGGACGCGATCTGCCCAGTTTCGCGGAATGCTTCATCGGACACGTGCAGCGCGCGGCGCGCGGCCTGTAGCGCGTCCCGAAGAGGGGCTTTTGCAAATATGTAGCGGCGGCTCCGCCGGTTCGGCAAATAATAAAAAAGGCGTCAGGCAGCAGTCCTCGAGCTTGGCCGCCCATAAAACCGAGAACCAGGAGACTGCCGTGACCGATCTACTACGCCGCCGCGCCATTGCGGGGCTGGGCGCCGCGTGCGCCGCCGCCGCGCTGCCTGCGCTGTTCCCCGCCATCGCCCGCGCCGCCGCCTGGCCGGCGCATGCCGTGAACTTCATCGTGCCATTCCCCGCGGGCGGGCCCGTGGACACGACCGCGCGCTTTACCACGCAGCCGCTGGGCCAGTTGTGGTCGGTGCCTACGGTGGTGGACAACAAGTCGGGCGCGGGCGGCATCGTGGGCGCGCAGTTCGCGGCCAAGGCCGAGCCCGACGGCTACAACTACTTCTTCGCTTCCATCCACCACGCGGTGCTGCCCAGCCTGCGGGGCAATCTGAGCTACGACATCACCCGGGACTTCGTGCCGGTCGGCATGGCGGCGGTTTTCCCCATCGTGCTGGTGGTGAACGCCGCGCTGCCCGTGAATTCGGTGAGCGAACTGATCGCCTACGCCAAGGCGAACCCGGGCAAGCTGTCGTTCAGCTCGTCGGGTACGGGCGGCGGCACGCATCTGGCCGGCGAGCTCTTCAATGCCATGGCAGGCGTGCGCATCCAGCACGTGCCTTATCGCGGCAGCGCGCCCGCCATGCAGGACCTGCTGGGCGGACAGGTGCAGGTGATGTTCGCCGACGGCCCTTCCGCCGTGCCGCATCTGAAGGGCGGCAAGGTACGCGCCTTGGGCGTGGGCAATCCAACGCGTTCCAGCATGCTGCCCGACGTGCCGACCATCGCCGAGGCGGGACTGCCGGGCTACGAGGCCTACTCGTGGAGCGGCGTGATGGCGCCCAAGGGCACGCCGCCCGACATCGTCAAGCGCGTGAATGCGGACCTGGTGCGGGTGCTGTCGGATCAGGCCACCGCGCAGGGCATGATCGCCGCGGGCGCCGAGCCCAAGCCTGGCACCCCCGAGCAGTTCGGCGATTTTGTGCGCGACGAAATCGCGAAGTGGCGCGACGTCATCAAGACGGCCAACATCAAGCTGGATTAGCGTCGAAGCAGGGCCTCGCGCGCGCCGTGGTATTCGGCTTCCAGCTGATCCACCAGCATCGCGATCGGCAGGACCTCCTGCGCGGCGCCCACGCCCTGGCCCGCGCTCCACACATCTTTCCAGGCCTTGGGCCGGGAACTCTTGTCCATGTTGGCGGGCGGGGCGATGCCGTTCCTGGCGAGCTCCAGTGGGTCCAGGCCCGCGGCCTGGATGCTGGCCGACAGATAGTTCGCGGGCACGCCCGAGAAGTAGGGGGTGTAGGTGACGTCCGCGGCTTGCGCCTGCAGCACCATTTCGCGGTAGGCGTCGCCTGCCAATGATTCCTGGGTGGCGATGAAGCGCGTGCCCATGTAGGCGAAGTCGCAGCCCAGCACTTGCGCGGCCAGGATGTCCTTGCCGTGGCTGATACAGCCGGACAGCGCCAGCGGGCCGTCGTAGAAGGCGCGAATCTCGTTGACCAGCGCGATCGGATTGATCTGGCCGGCATGGCCGCCTGCGCCCGCCGCCACCAGGATCAGGCCGTCGACGCCGGCGTCCAGCGCGCGCTGGGCATGCCGCACGTTGGTGACGTCATGGAACACCAGCCCGCCGTAGCCGTGCGCGGCTGCCACCACGGCTTCGGGCGCATGCAGCGAGGTGATGATGAGCGGCACGCGCCGTTCGGCGCAGATGGCCAGATCACCCTGCCAGCGCGGATTGCTGGGGTGGACGATCAGGTTGACGCCGTAGGGCGCGATGCGAGCGCCGGGCGCGGCCTGGCGCCTGGCGGCGAGGCCGTCTTCGATGCGGGTAAGCCAGTCGTGCAGCTGTTCCTGCGGACGGGCGTTAAGCGAGGGGAAGGTGCCGATGATCCCCGCCGCGCATTGCGCCACCACCAGGTCCGGACCGGAAACCAGGAACATGGGGGCGCCGATGACGGGCAGGCGGGTTTGGGTGTGCAGCGCGAGCGGGGGATTCATCTGGATGCTCCGGGGGGTCAGTTGGCCTGGATGTTGGCGCTTTGGATGACGTCGGACCACAGGGCGTATTCACGGTCGATGCGTGATTGCAGCGCCTTGGAGTCGCCGGTGTTGATGGTGTAGCCGCCGTCGGTCATGGCCTGGCGGAAGGCGGGATCGTTGGAGACCTCGTTCAGCGCGCGGGTCAGGCGGGCAGCGACGGCGTCGGGCAGCTTCTTCGGACCCACCAGCGCGTACCAGCCAACCACCTCGTAGTCCTTCATGCCGGCTTCGACCATGGTGGGCACGTCGGGCAGTTCGGGGTTGCGGGTCTTGGAGGTGACCGCCAGGGCGCGGGCCTTGCCGCTCTTGATGAACGGTATGGCCGTGCTGGTGATGTCGAACATGAAGGTGATCTTGCCGCTGATCACGTCGACCATGGCCGGCGAGTTGCCCCTGTAGGGGACGTGCAGCATGGGCGCGCCTGCCTGCTTTTTCAGCAGTTCCGCCGACAGGTGATTGGAGGCGCCGATGCCGGCCGAGCCGAAGGACACGGCGTCAGGATGGGCGCGGGCGTAGGTGACCAGTTCGCTGACGTTCTTGGCGGGAATCTGCGGACCGATCAGCAGGACGTTGGCGTAGTCCACCACCAGTCCGATCAGCGAGAAGTCCTTGCGCGGATCGAACAGCGTGCTGCGCTGGACCAGCGGCGACATGGTGAGGGTGGGGCTGGCGGCGAAGCCCAGCATGTAGCCGTCCGGCGAGGCCTTGGCGGTGGCGTCCGAGGCGATCATGCCGCTGGCGCCGGCGCGGTTCTCCACCACCACGGACTGGCCCAGCTTGTCGCCCAGGTACTTGGCGAAGACGCGGGCAGTGGTGTCCACGGGGCCGCCTGGGGCATAGCCCACCAGTAGCCGGATGGGGCGTTCGGGATAAGCGTCCGCCTGGGCGCTAGCGGCCGTGGCGAGCGCCGCCGCGGCGGCGGCTGCGGTGAGCAGGGTCTTGATGTTCACGCTGGTGTCTCCTTGTGGGTAAGTGGCGGGTCGTGCAGCGGAACAGCGGGGCCGCGGCTACGCCAGCCTTTCTTTCAGCGGTTGCTTGAGGATCTTGCCGCTGACGGTCGTGGGAATGGTGTCGATGGGGATGATGCGGGCGGGCCGCTTGTACGGCGCCAGTTGCGCGCGCAGATGCAGCATCAGCAGGTTGGTGTCCACCGTGGCGCCGGGCAGGGGCTCCACGAAGGCGATGACTTCCTCGTTCTGGTCGGCGGTGGCGCGGCCCACCACGGCCGACAGGCGCACGCCGGGGAAGGCGTTGATGACGGATTCGACTTCCAGCGGATAGACGTTGAAGCCGGAGCGGATGATCAGGTCCTTGGAGCGGCCCGCGATGTACAGCGCGCCGTGCTCGTCGACGTAGCCGATGTCGCCGGTGTTGAGCCAGCCGCCGGGCAGCAGCGCCTGCGCGGTCTGTTCAGGATTGCGGTAGTAGCCCAGCATGACGCCCGGGCCGCGGATCAGGATGTCGCCGCGCTCGCCGGGCGCGGGCGTGCCGCTGTCGGGGTTGCCGATGCGCATTTCCACGCCTTCGACCGCGTGACCGGCCGAGCAGTCGTCGCGCGGCGCGTCGATGCGGGTGACGAACATGGAACCCGCGTATTCGGTGATGCCGTAGCCGTGGTGCATGGCGACGCCGAAATAGCGCTCGGCGTCGCGCTTGAGCGTGGGGTCCAATGCGGCGCCGCCCGTGTACAGATAGCGCAGGGCCGGCGCCCGCAGCTCCGCGCGCGGCGGCGCCACGGCCATCATGCGGCTGAACATGGTGGGCACGCCCTGGAGGATGCTGACGCCGGGATGAGCCAGGGCCTTGAAGGCGTCCGCGGCGTCGAAGCGGCTGCGCAGCACCAGGCTGGCGCCGGCGTGCACCGTGGCCATCAGCACGGTGGCGATGCCGAAGATGTGCGACATGGGCAGCGCGGCATAGCCGATGTCCTGCGGCGTCAGGCGGCGCGAGGCCGCGGAGACGCGCGCGAAATGCAGCAGGCCGCGATGCGGCACCAGGACGCCCTTGGGTGCGCCCGTGGTGCCGGACGTGTAGATCACGGTGGCGACTTCCGCGGCCGTATCGCCGCTCTCGGCCTGCGTGGGGCCGTCCGCCTTGGCAGCCTGCACGCCAGGTCCCCAGACGTCCGGATCGGCGTCAGCGGCGCCCGCGTGCTCGGCGTGAGCCGCGGCGGCGGGCGAGATGCCGCTGGTGTAGAGCAGCAGTTCAGGCTGCGCATGGCTGCGGATGGCGTCGATCTCGCGCGTGGACAGGCGCGCATTGACGCCCACCGGCCATGCGCCCGCCACGCTGCAGGCGAATAACGCGGCGATCATGGCCGCGCAGTTTTC
This sequence comes from Achromobacter sp. D7-1, assembly GCF_059760445.1. Taxonomy (NCBI): domain Bacteria; kingdom Pseudomonadati; phylum Pseudomonadota; class Betaproteobacteria; order Burkholderiales; family Alcaligenaceae; genus Achromobacter; species Achromobacter sp. D7-1. The sequence continues at coordinate 8,745 of NZ_JCBAMT010000091.1, forward strand.
TCCCGCGATCAGCACGCGGTGTCCGGGACGCACGCCCTGGCTTTCCAGCCAGGCGGCCGCGGCTTGCACGCGGCGCCAGAACTGCGCGTAGCTCAGCTTGCCGCCGCCTTCCTCGTGCAGGAAGGTGGCGTCAGGCCGCAGGCCGGCTTGCTGCGCCAGCAATTGATGGATGCGGGTAAGAGGGGCTGCCGGGGACATGGTTGCGTCGTTCAAAGCGTGGCCTGGGTGCCCAGGATGGCGGTGGATTGGCTGGACAGGGTGCCGCCGTTGCCGTGCACCAGGGCCAGGTGAGCATCGGCGACCTGGCGCGCGCCGCATTCGCGGCGCAGTTGGCGGACGGCCTCGATCATGATGAAGACGCCGTACATGCCGGGATGCACGCAGCACAGCCCGCCGCCGTTGGTGTTGACCGGCAGCGTGCCACCCGGAGCGATGGCGCCGCCGGCGATGAAATCCTTGCTTTCACCCTTGGCGCAGAAGCCCAGGTCTTCCAGGAACAGCAGGGTGTTGATGGTGAAGGCGTCGTATAGCTCCACCACGTCGATGTCCTGGGGCGCCACGCCTGCCATGTCGAAGGCCCGTTTGCCGGATTCGGCGGCGGCGGTCACGGTCAGGTCTTCCATGGACGATATCTGGCGGTTCCAGACCGCGGTGGCATTGCCCAGCACGTAGACCGGCGGGCGCGGCAGGTCGCGGGCGCGCTCGGCGCGCACCAGCACATAGGCGCCCGCGCCGTCGGTCACCAGGCAGCAGTCGCGCACGCTGAGCGGGTCGGACACCATGCGGGCCGAGAGGATTTGCTCCAGCGTGGCGGGCTCGCGCAATTGCGCTTCGGGGTTCAGCTGGGCCCATTGGTTGGCGGCCAGTGCCACTTGCGCCAGGTGCTCGCGGCGCGTGCCGTACTGATGCATGTGGCGCGCGGCGGCCAAGGCATAGGACGACAGCGGGCTCAGCGGCTCGTAGGGTGTTTCGTAGGGCTGCGGATCGAACTGCTTGCGGACCCGGCCGATCTCGGCGCGGCTCAAGGTGGAGGTGCGCTGCGTGCTGCCGTAGCAGACCAGCACCGCGTTGCACTGGCCGGAGGCCAGCGCATGCAGCGCCGGCAGCAGGTGCGCCACGAAGCTGGAGCCGCCCAGCATGGTGCTGTCGATGAATGTCGGACGGATGCCCAGATGTTCGATCACCGGCATGGCCCACATGGGCGCGGCCACGCTGGCGGTGCAGATGCCGTCGATGTCGCGCATGCTGAGGCCGGCGTCCGCGACCGCGCGCTGCGCGGCCTGCACCAGGATTTCCATTTCGGTGTAGCCCGTGGCCTGACCCAGGCCCGCGTGGCCGACGCCCGCTACCGCCACGGCGCCGCGCAAATCGTTCAGCGTCATGGCGCCTCCTTGTTGGGAATGAAGACCACCAGGCCGTGACCGGCCTGCTGTGTTACCTGCGCGCGCACCTGCATGCCGATATGCACGGCGTCTGGCGCCACGCCCTCGACCCGGCTCATCAGCCTGACGCCTTCCCGCAGGTCGATCAGCGCCACGTTGTAGTCGCCGCCCGCCTCGGGCTTGCGGCGCACCACGGTGGTGGAATAGACCTCGCCGCGCCCGTCGGGCGTGGCCCAGGCGAGCTTGTCCGCGCCGCAATGGGGGCAGATCATGCGGGGATAGAACACCGCGCGGTCACAGCCGGCGCAATGCTGGATGAGGAAGCGGCCTTGGTCCAGCGCCTGGCGGTACTGCGCTTCGACGCCTTGCGGCGCGGCAGCCTGGTGATCGGGAACGGTCATGATGCCTACGGGTTCCAGTGGATGACGCTTGCAAGTGTCGGCACTGGCGGCGGGTTCGGCCATTCTTCATTGCTGAAGCTGGCCTTCTGCCGGCCCGTAGTGGGGCGCCCTATGTCCAGCGCGAAGCCCGTCTTCGGAAGAGGCAGATTGTTCGGTGCGCCGGGCCGTGGCTAGATAGCGGAAAAGGAGCCCGACCATGAATCTGACCTGGACGCCGCAGGAGCGGCTATTCCGCGAAGAAGTGCGCGCCTTCGCCACGGACAAGCTGCCGCAGGACATCCGCGACAAGGTGCTGCGGCACCAGCGGCTGGAGCGCGATGACTATGTGCGCTGGCACAACATCCTGGCCGACCAGGGCTGGGGCGCGCCGAACTGGCCCGTCGAACATGGCGGCACCGGCTGGAACGCCTTGCAGCGGCTGATTTTCGAGGTGGAATGCTTCAAGGCCGGCGCACCGCGCCTGTTGCCCTTCGGCTTGTCCATGATCGGCCCGGTCCTGATGAAGTACGGCAGCGCCGAGCAGCAGGCCAGCCTCCTGCCGCGCATCATCCGCGTCGAGGACTGGTGGTGCCAGGGCTATTCCGAGCCGGGCTCGGGGTCCGATCTTGCCTCGCTCTCGACCCGCGCGGTGCGCGATGGCGACGATTACATTGTCAACGGCCAGAAGACCTGGACCACGCTGGCGCAGTACGCCGACTGGATGTTCTGCCTGGTCCGCACCGATCCCGAGGCCCGCGCGCAGCGCGGTATTTCGATGCTGCTGCTGGACATGCGTACGCCGGGCGTGACCGTGCGTCCCATCCGTACGCTGGACGGCGGACACGACGTGAACGAGGTCTGGCTGGAAAACGTGCGCGTGCCGGCGGCCAATCTGGTGGGCGTGGAGAACCAGGGCTGGACTTATGCCAAGTACCTGCTGGGCCATGAACGCACCGGCATCGCGGGCCTGGGCCATTGTCACCGTGAGCTGGGCATCCTCAAGCGCATGGCTGCCGACGCGAGTTCCCGCGGCAAGCCGCTGCTTTCGGACAGCCGGTTCCGCGACCGCATTTCGCGCATCGAGGTCGACATCATGGCGCTGGAAATGCTGCTGCTGCGCGTGGCGTCCAGCAACGACGGCACGCCGGGGCCGGAAGCCTCGGTGCTGAAGATCCGCGGCTCCGAGATCCAGCAGGACCTGGCCATGTTGCAGATGGAGGTGGCGGGGCCGGATGCCTGGCCCTACGACCCCGATTGGCTGGAGGCCGGCAACGGCTACAGCGGCCCGGGACCGGAAATGGCGGCCGCGGCCGGCGCGGGCTATGCCGATATGCGCAAGACCTCGATCTACGGCGGCACCACCGAAGTGCAGAAGGGCATCATCGCCCGCCTGGTGCTGGGCCTGTAGGCCCGGTCTCGCGCAACCCGACAGGAATACGACGCATGGATTTCATCTATACCGAAGAACAGCGCATGCTGGCCGACAGCCTGCGGCGCCTGGTGGACCAGGAATGGACGCACGCGCGCCGCCGCGCCCGCCAGGCTGCGGGCAAGCTGGATGCCGACGCGTGGGCCGCGCTGGCGGAGCTGGGCGTGCTGGGCCTGACCATTCCGCAGGATTTCGGCGGGTTCGGCGAAGTGCCGGCCAGCCTGCTGCCGGTGCATGTGGAACTGGGCCGCGGGCTGGTGTCCGAGCCGGTCATCCCCAGCGCGGTCATGGGCGCGGCGCTGCTGGACGCCTGCGGCGGCGAGGCGCGCGGCCTGTGGCTGCCGGCCATCGCCTCGGGCGACGCCATCGTCAGCGTGGCGTACCAGGAACCCGGCCGCCGCTATGACGCCGATCCGCGCGATTGCCGCGCCGCCAAGACCGCCGAAGGCTGGCGCCTGGACGGCGTCAAGCATCTGGTCTGGCACGGCGCCGCGGCCACGGCATGGTTGGTCAGCGCGCGCGGCGATGACGGCCAGGCCTTGCTGCTGGCGGTGCCGGCCGGCACGGCGGGCGTGCAGATCACCGACACGCCCACGCTGGACGGCGCGCGCTGCGCCCGGCTGGAGCTGAAGGCGGTCAGCCTGCCGCCCGATGCCTTGCTGGCCGAAGGCGCCGCCGCGGACGAGGCCCTGGCCCAGGCGCTGCAGTGGGGCACGGCCGCGCTGTGCGCGCATGCGGCGGGCGCGATGGAGCGGTTGCTGGAGATCACCGTCGACTATCTCAAGGCGCGCAAGCAGTTCGGCCAGCCGCTGGCCTCGTTCCAGGCCTTGCAGCATCGTCTGGCGGAGATGCTGGTGGCCAAGGAGCTGGCTTTGTCCATGGCCTATGTGGCGGTGGCGGCGCTGACCGAAACCGACGCTGCCCAGCGCCGCCGCATGATCGCGTCGGCCAAGCTGGAGGCCGCGCGCGCCGGACGCCTGGTGGCGCAGATGGCGGTGCAGCTGCATGGCGGCATGGGCATGACCGACGAACTGGACGTGGGCGACTACTTCAAGCGGCTTACCGTGGTGGACCAGTTGCTGGGCGATACCGCCGAGCAACTGGCCGTGCTGGAGGAACTGGCATGAGCGCGACGGCGACCCAGGCCGACGACGGCTACACCCAGATCCGCTTCACGCTGGAACGGGGCGTGGGCGTCATCACCCTGAACCGGCCCGACCGGCTGAATAGTTTCACGGAAGTGATGCATGCCGAACTGGCGCGAGCGCTGGACGTGATGGAGTCCGACAGCGGCCTGCGCGGCCTGATCATCACCGGCGCCGGGCGGGGTTTTTGCGCGGGCCAGGATCTCGGCGAGCGCAAGCCGGCCGAGGACGGCGAACGCCGCGATCTGAGCCTGATCCTGGAAAAATGCTATCGGCCCCTGATCACCCGGCTGCGCGCCTTGCCCGTGCCGGTGGTGTGCGTGATGAACGGCGTCGCGGCGGGGGCGGGCGCCAGCCTGGCGCTGGCTTGCGACGTGGTGTTCGCGGTGGAGTCGGCGCGCTTCATCCAGGCCTTCAGCAAGATCGGTTTGCTGCCGGATGCCGGCGGCACCTGGTTCCTGCCGCGCCTGGTGGGCTCCGCCCGGGCCATGGGCGCGGCGCTGTTTGGCGAAGCGCTCAGCGCCCGGCAGGCGGAAGCATGGGGGCTGATCTGGCGCGTGGTGCCGGACGAGGCACTGGCGGCGACGGTGGCGGAAGTCAACGATACGCTGGCGGCCGGTCCTACCCGCGCCTATGCGGCCACCAAGGCCGCGCTGCACGCTTCCAGCGGCAATACGCTGGCGCAGCAGTTCGATCTCGAATGCCGCTTGCAGCGCGAACTGGGCTACACCGACGACTACCTGGAAGGCATGCGGGCGTTCGCGCAAAAGCGCCCGCCGGCATTCACCGGCACCTGAGGCTGGCGGGCGGCCTTCAGGGCGCCCGCGGCGCCTGGATCTGTTCGATGAGTTCGCGCGCGCAGCCCGGCAGGGCGTCTATGTCGCGCACCAGCAGCTTGCGTTCGCGCACCACCCAGGGTTCGTCCAGCTCGACCACGCGCAGTTTCATGTCGGCGCCATAGCGCCGCGCCGCGGAGTCGGGGATGACGCCGATGCCCACGCCTGCCTGCACCATCCGGCAGATGGAATCGAAGCTGTAGAGCTGGATGCGCTGGGGCAGGCGCTGGCCGACCTGGTCCAGCTGGTCGCGCAGGAAGGCGACCAGGGTGGAGCCTTCGTGCATGGTGATGAAGGGATAGCGCACGGCCTCGGCCAGCTTGATCTTTTCCTGGTCCTGCAGCGGATGGCCGTTGGGCACCACCAGCACCAGCTTGTCGGTGCTGAAGTGGATGGTCTGTAGATCGGGGGCGTCCACCGGGCCGGCCACGATGCCCAGGTCGGTGGTGCCGTCCAGCACGCCGCGCACGATATCGCGGGTCAGGCGTTCCTGCAGGTCCACGGTGACGCCGGGGTGCGCCGACAGGAATTGCGCCAGGATATCCGGCATGAACTCCGTGACCGCCGTGGTGTTGGCGAAGATGCGGATGTGGCCGGCGTCGCCGTCGGCCTGTTCCTGGAAGTCATGTTTCAGGTGGTCCACCTGGCGCATGATGACTCGCGCGTGCTGCAGCAGCTTCTGGCCCGCAGGCGTGATTTCCACGCCGCGGCTGTCGCGGTACAGCAGGCGGGTATTGAGCTGGTTCTCCAGTGCCTTGATGCGCACGCTGACGGCCGCCAGGGACAGGTGCGCCCGCTTGGCAGCCTGGGTCAGGCTGGGGGATTCGGCGATGTGGATGAACAGGCGTAGGTCGGCGAGGTCGAAGTGCATGGGCCATATATTACGGCGCGCGACGGCGGGCCGGGAGGCGGATGCCCGATTCAGGCGGCGCAAACCCCGCCTTGAGCAAAAACGAATTCACAAGCGGGACGGCTTGCGGGCATGCTTCAGTCTGTAAAAACCCCAGCAGAGGATATCGGCATGACATCTACAGATCCGGCCGCATGGATCGGCAGCGGTGAACGCAAGACGGACGCCATGGACCCCGGCCATGCCGCGCGCATCGCGGCCACCCTGGGCGGCCCCGCGCCGGCCCAGGGCGATGCCTTGCCGCCGCTGTGGCAATGGGCGTTCTTCATCTCCACGGTGGACATGGACGGGCTGGGGACGGATGGCCATCCGGCGCGCGGCGGCTTCCTGCCGCCGGCCCAGGACCGCAACCGCATGTGGGCGGGCGGCCGGGTGGAGTTCCGCCAGCCGCTGAAGGTCGGCGTGCCCGCGGAACGCGAGTCCACCGTGATCGACGTCAAGGAAAAAGCGGGGCGCACCGGCGCGCTGCTGTTCGTGACGGTGCGGCACGAATTCCGCCAGGAAGGCGTAGTGGCCATCCACGAAGAACAGGACATCGTCTACCGTCAGCCGACCCCGCCCAAGCTCAGCGGCAGCGAGCCCGCGCCGCAGGCGCAGTGGCGCGATACCGTCGAGCCGTCGCCGGTGCTGCTGTTCCGCTATTCGGCGGTGACCTTCAACGGCCATCGCATCCATTACGACCATCCCTACGTGACCGGGACCGAGGGCTATCCCGGACTGGTGGTGCACGGTCCGCTGATCGCCACGGAGATGGTCGCCGCTTTTACCCGGGCGCACCCGCAGGCGCGCCTGACCCATCTGGCGTATCGCGGCCTGCGTCCGCTGATTGCGCCCACGCCCTTCCAGGTGGCTGGCCGCTTGACCGAACCGGGCGTGGCCCAGCTCTGGGCCGAGCAGGACGGCACGCTGGCCCACCAAGCTGAACTGAGGTTTACCGAATGAGCATCGAGGCCCCCCGTCCCCTGGACGGCATCACCGTCGTCAGCCTGGAACACGCCATTGCCGCGCCGTTCTGCACCCGCCAGCTGGCGGACATGGGCGCGCGCGTCATCAAGATCGAACGCCCCGGTGGCGGCGACTTCGCCCGCGGCTACGACGAGCGCGTGCGCGGCCTGTCCTCGCATTTCGTCTGGACCAACCGGTCCAAGGAAAGCCTGACGCTGGACCTCAAGCGCGAGGAGGCGGGCGGCGTGATGGAGCGCCTGCTGGAGACGGCCGACGTGCTGGTGCAGAATCTGGCGCCAGGCGCCGCCGCGCGCCTGGGCCTGTCTTTTGATGCCCTGCACAAAAAGTACCCGCGCCTGATCGTCTGCGACATCTCGGGCTACGGCGAGGGCGGGCCCTACCAGGACAAGAAGGCCTACGACCTGCTGATCCAGAGCGAAAGTGGCTTCCTGTCGGTGACCGGTACCAAGGACGATCCGGTCAAGGCCGGCTGTTCCATCGCCGACATCTCCGCCGGCATGTACGCCTATTCCGCGATCCTGAACGCCTTGCTGCTACGGCAGAAAACGGGCCTGGGCAGCCGCCTGGACGTCTCCATGCTGGAAAGCATGGTCGAGTGGATGGGATTCCCCATGTATTACGCGTTCGAGGGCGGCACGCCGCCTGTGCGCGCGGGCGCGGCGCACGCGTCCATCTATCCCTACGGCCCGTTCCCCGTGGGCGACGGCGCCACCATCATGCTGGGCCTGCAGAACGAGCGCGAGTGGCGCGTGTTCTGCGCCCAGGTGCTGCGCCAGGCGGAACTGGCGGAAGACCCGCGCTTCATCTCCAATTCGCTGCGTACCGCCAACCGCGATGACTTGCGCGCGCTGATCGTGGCTGCGTTCGCCGACTTGTCCATCGAACAGGTGACGCAGCGGCTGGAAGACGCGCAGATCGCCAACGCTCGCGTCAACGACATGGCTGGCGTCTGGGCGCACCCGCAGCTACAGGCCCGCGGCCGCTGGAGCCAGGTCGACAGCCCCGCAGGCGTTCTGCCCGCGCTGCTGCCCCCGGCCAGCAGCAACGCCTTCGCGCCGCGTATGGCGGCGGTGCCCGCGGTGGGCCAAAACACCGATGCGGTGCTAGCATCATTGGGATACGCGCCCGATCAGGTGGCGCAGTTCCATGCATCGGAGGTCGTGTGACGCATCCCGTTGTCCGTAGCGCGCTGTTCGTGCCGGCTTCGCGCCCCGAGCGCATTCCCAAGGCGCTGGCGGCCGGGGCCGACGCCGTCATTGTCGATCTGGAAGATGCGGTGGAGCATCTGGCCAAGGCCTCCGCGCGGGAAGCGCTGTGCGATTTCCTGGGGACGAATCCCGGCGCGCGGCTGTGGGTGCGGATCAACGATGCCTCTACCTCCTGGCACGACGACGACCTCAAGGCCTGCCGCGGCAAGCCCGGGGTGGCCGGCGTGCTGCTGCCCAAGGCCGAAAGCCTGGCGCAGGTGCGCCACGTGGTCCAGGCGGGGCTGCGCGTGATTCCCATCCTGGAAAGCGCCCAGGGCATACTCAATGTTGCTGAGGTCGCCGCCACCCCCGGGGTCGAGCGCCTGGCGTTCGGCAGCCTGGATTACGGCCTGGACTTGGGATTGACACCCGATACGCCGGGCGCGGAAACGGTACTGGACCAGGCGCGCGTGCAGGTGCTGCTGCACAGCCGCGCGGCCGGCCTGGCGCCGGCCCTGGACGGCGTGTTCCCGGGCGTCCAGGATCAGTCCGGGCTGGCGCACGCCGCGGCTCGCGCGCAGCAGATGGGGTTCGGCGGCATGCTGTGCATCCATCCCACGCAGGTGCCGGTGATCCATGCGGCCTTCGTGCCTGCGGCGCAGGAACTGGCATGGGCGCGCCGCGTCATCGCCACGCACCGCGACACCTCGGCCGGCACCTTCATGCTGGACGGCAAGATGGTCGACGCGCCCGTCATCGCGCGCGCGCGGCTGGTGCTGGCGCAGGCGGGCGAAACCACCGGTTTCTAGGCCGGTTCCGATCACTTCTTTCCGGCAGGTCTATGAGCGAAACGCTCTTCATCGGACATACTTATATCGACGTCACCGTGCTGGCGGACGAGTGGCCCACGGGCGATGAAAAAAGCGTGGCGCGCGACTACGCTGTGTCTTTCGGCGGCAATGCCGTAACGGCCGCGTTCGCCTGCGCGCGGCTGGGCACGCCGCCCGATCTGATCTGCTCGCTGGCTTCGGACTGGCTGGGCCACATGTACACGGACATGGCGGCGGCGCACGGGGTGTCGCTGCATGCGCGCAAGGTGGGCCGGTCGTCCCTGTCCTTCATCATGCCCAATCACGGCAAGCGCGCCATCGTGCGCGCGCGCGATGTGGATTACCTGAACGATTTTCCCAGGCTGGACATCGGCGGCTATCGCGCCCTGCACCTGGACGGCCATCAACCGGACGCAGCCCTGCATTACGCGCAGGCCTGCAGGCAGGCGGGCGTGCTGACCTCGCTGGATGGCGGGGGCGTGCGCGAGAACACCGATGAATTGCTGCGCTATATCGACGTGGCGGTCTGCGCGGAGCGCATGTGCGAACAGTTGGGGCTCACGCCGCAGGGGCTGCTGGATCTGCTGAAGGCCCGCGGCTGCCGCATAGGCGCCGTGACCATGGGCGAGCGCGGCATGCTCTGGTACGACGAAGCGGGGACAGTGGCGGTGCTGCCCGCGCTGGAGGTGCCGGCCGCCAGCATCGTCGATACCTCGGGGGCCGGGGACGTGTTCCACGGCGCCTACGTCTGGTCCTATCTGAACCGTCCGGAGTTGCCCTGGGTGGAGCACTTCACGTTCGCGCGCGCCGCCTCGTCCCATAAGATCCAGCATCTGGGCAATGAAGCGGGCCTGCCGCGGGTCGAGGATGTGGAGCGCGCGCTGATGGCCTACGCGCCGAAGGAGTAGCGGGCGCTCAGTCCGCGATGCGTGCTATCGGCTGGTCGTGGATCGTGCCGATCCAGTGGTCGATGAGCTTGCCTTGCAGCGACAGCCCGGGAGCCAGATCGCGCAAGGGCATCAGCACGAAGGCGCGCAGATGCATGCGGGGATGCGGCAGAACCAGCCGCTCATGGTCCAGCGCGGTGTCGCCATACAGCAGCAGGTCCAGGTCCAGCGTGCGCGGCGCGTTCTTGTAGGGCCGTTCGCGGCCATGCAGGTTTTCCAGCGCCTGCAACACGTCCAGCAGGGCCAGCGGCGCCAGGCGCGTGTCCAGCGCCGCTACCGCATTGGTGAAATCCGGTCCCGAGGCTTCCACCGGCGCGGTGCGATAGAACGGCGATGCCGTCACCGCCACGATGCCGTCGGTTTCCTTCAATTCGGCCAAGACACGGCGCAGGGTTGCTGCGCCGTCGCCCAGATTGGCGCCCAGGCCGACATAGGCGCGGACGAGGGCTGTTGCGGACATGGCTCAGTCGGCGCTGGGCGTGCCGCGCGACGGCGAACGGCGCGGGCGGCGGCGCTTGCGCGGGGCGGCGGCCGGCGCATCGCCGGCTTCGCGCGGCTGGCGGGCCACTTCTTCGATCATCTCGCTGCGGGTGACGTCGTCGGCGTTGGCCAGGTCCATCCACCATTGCGCCAGCACGCTATCGAATTCGCCGGCGGCGGCGCGCAGTTGCAGGAAGTCGCAGGCGGCGCGGAAGCGCGGCTGCTCGATCATGCGGTAGATGGTCTTGCCCATGCGACGTTCGAAACGCGGCTGCATGAACCAGATCTCGCGCATGTCCGACGAGAATCGGCGCTGGATGGCGAGCTTTTCGGTCTGTTCGTCCAGCACCGAATCGGCGGCCTGCGACAGCGCGGGAATGGTGTGTTCGCCCTGCGCCCGCAGCTGCTTCCAACGCGCCTCGACCTGCTGCCACAGCAGCGCGGCGAACAGGAAGCTGGGGCTGATGGTCTTGCCGGAGCGCACGCGCGCGTCGGTGCGTTCCAGCGCCAGTTCCACGAAGTGTTCGCCGCCGGGTTGCTCCAGCACCACGTCCAGCAGGGGCAGGAGGCCCTTGTGCAAGCCGTCGGCGCGCAACTGGCGCAGGCAGTCCATGGCGTGGCCGCAGGTCAGCAGCTTGAGCATTTCGTCGAACAGGCGCGAGGCCGGCACGTTGTCGATGAGCTCGGCCATGGTGCTGATGGGCTGGCGCGTGGCCGGGTCTATCGTGCCGTTGAGCTTGGCGGCGAAGCGCACGGCGCGCAGCATGCGGACCGGGTCTTCGCGATAGCGCCTGGCCGGGTCGCCGATGATGCGGACCTGGCGCTTCTTGAGGTCGGCCACGCCGTTGTGGAAGTCGATGACTTCCTCGTTGTGCGGGTCGTAATAGAGCGCGTTCATGGTGAAGTCGCGGCGCGCCGCGTCTTCTTCGTGCGAGCCGAACACGTTGTCGCGCAGGATGCGGCCGTGCTCGTCGGTCTCCTGGTCTTCCGAGGCGGGCGCGCGGAAGGTGGAGGTTTCGATGATTTCCTGGCCGAAGACCACGTGCACCAGCTGGAAGCGGCGGCCGATGATGCGGGCGCGGCGGAACAGCGGGCGGATCTGCTCGGGCGTGGCGTTGGTGGCCACGTCGAAGTCCTTGGGCTCCAGGCCCACGATCAGGTCACGCACGGCGCCGCCGACGATGTAGGCGTCATAGCCGTGCTGGCGCAGCACTTCGCAGACCTTGATCGCGTGGCGCGAGACATTGCGGCGGTCGATGCCGTGTTTGTCGCGCGCGATGCGCAACGGCCCCCGGGGTGCCGGCGCGAACAGTCGGCCGACGAATTTTTTTATGGTTTCAGTGATCATTTAGGACTTCGAATCTTCCATGTGGTCGAACAAGTCGATCACTTGCCAGCCGCGTTCCTGGGCGATACCGCGCAGGGTGGGGCTGGGGTTGGCGGCGATCGGACGGGTCACTTTTTCCAGCAGCGGTACATCGTTGACCGAATCGCTATAGAAAAACGATTCCGAAAAATCCGCAAGCCCCAATCCCATGCCGGCCAGCCAGTCGTTGACGCGCACCACCTTGCCTTCCTTGAAGCTGGGCGTGCCCAGGATGCGGCCGGTGTAGCGTCCGCGCAGGTATTCCGCGTCGGTAGCCACGAGGTGGGGCACGCCGAAGGCGCGTGCGATGGGGGCGGTGACGAAGCTGTTGGTGGCCGTGACCACCGCGCACAGGTCGCCGGCTTCCTGGTGCGATTGCACCAGGTCGCGCGCGGCGGGCGTCATGGACGGGCGGATCACTTCTTCCATGAAGGCTTCGTGCCAGGCCGCCAGGTCATAGGGCGTGTGCGCGGCCAGCAGTCCGAGCATGAACTCGGCGGCCTGCTCGGCGGTGAGCTCGCCGCGGTTGTAGCGATCCATCAGATCGTCGTTCTGGCGGCGGGCTTCGGCGGGATCCCCGGCGCGGCCCGTGCGTGCCAGATAGTCGGCCCATTGGTAGTCGCTATCCAGCGGCAACAGGGTGTGATCCAGGTCGAACAGGGCGAGACGTCGGGAGGTCATGTGCGTTGTGAATCAGGGTCTGCGAGCATGGCCCGCAACAGAGGCAGGGTGATGGGACGGCCGGTGGCCAGGGAATAACGGTCCAGCGCGTCGATCAGCTCCGCCAGCTTGCGGATGTCGCGCTCGTGGTGCGTGAGCATCCAGTTGATGATTTCGGGCGCCAGGTGCATGCCGCGCTCGGCCGCTTGGGCCGACAGGGCGGCCAGCTTGTCGGCGTCGGACAGCGGGTCCAGGCGGAACACCAGGTCCCAGCCCAGGCGCGTGCGCAGGTCCTCGCGCAGCGGCATCGACAGCGGGGCGCGGTCGCCCGCCAGCGCCAGGGCGAAGGCGCGGCCGGTGGCGGCGGATTCGCGCCAGCGGTTGTAGAGCGCGAACAGGGCGGCCTGGCGGCTGTCGTTCATACGGTGCACGTCGTCAACTGCGACGAACTTGGGCATGGGCGACTTGGAATCGGCTTCGGCCAGGCGGCGCAGCATGTTTTCGCCCGTTTCGGCGTCGATATAGACGGCGTCGGGGCGGGCGGTCAGCGCGCGCAGCAGATGGGTGCGGCCGCAGCCCGCGGCGCCCCAGATGTACAGGGCGCGGCCCGGAATCAGCGCGCGCACCGCCGCCAGCGCTTCCCCGTTGGGGCCGGCGATATAGTTGTTCAGCGATGGCGCTGGCGCGGGAAGAACGTCGAGCAGCAGCTGGCGGTTCATGGAAGCTTACAGGGTGCCGAAACGAGGCGGGTAGTACTGGTCAATACAGCTATGGGTCAATACAGCAAATCAAGACAGGCTGGCCGGGCCCGACGCCTGTGGAGTCGTTAAAACCCTTGGGGTCAAAACCTCCGGGTCAAAACCTCCGGGTCAAAACCTCCGGGTCAAAACCTCCGGGTCAAAACCTCCGGGTCAAAACCTCATACACTGGCAAAATCAATACCGGCCAACCCTACACTTTAAACCACCTCGGGTTACGGTGTCGCGTCCAGGGCCCTGGACTGGCTTGGGTTTGCGCCGATTCCGCCCTTCTTGCCGGCCTGGCCGGGCGCACCTGGGTTCGTTCCGGTCCGAACCGCTTTCACGGCGCCGCGGCGGGGACGATCCCTGCTTGCGCCCGCAACATCGTAAAATGCAGGGCGTTCCACCCAAATCCCAGCAATTGTTACATACCCCACGGCATTTCTCATGACGAATCAACCTACCGCCCCTCTGACCTACCGCGATGCCGGTGTCGACATCGACGCAGGCGACGCCCTGGTCGACCGTATCAAACCGCTTGCGGCGCGCACCATGCGTCCCGGGGTGCTGGCCGGTATCGGCGGCTTTGGCGGCCTGTTCGAAGTGCCGAAGTCGTACAAGGAACCCGTGCTGGTCTCGGGTACCGACGGCGTGGGCACCAAGCTGCGCCTGGCGTTCGACTGGAACCGCCACGACACCGTGGGTATCGACCTGGTCGCCATGAGCGTCAACGACATCCTGGTGCAAGGCGCGGAACCGCTGTTCTTCCTGGACTATTTCGGCTGCGGCAAGCTGTCGGTGGATACGGCGGCCGCGGTGGTGGGCGGCATCGCCAAGGGCTGCGAGCTGTCGGGCTGCGCGCTGATCGGCGGTGAAACCGCCGAAATGCCGGGCATGTACCCGGACGGCGAGTACGACCTGGCCGGTTTCGCGGTGGGCGCGGTCGAAAAGTCCGCCATCATCACCGGCCAGTCGATCAAGACGGGCGACGTGGTGCTGGGCCTGGCTTCCAGCGGCGCGCACTCCAACGGCTATTCGCTGCTGCGCAAGATCCTCGAACGCGCCAACGCCAAGCCCGACGACGATTTCCACGGCCAGCCGCTGGTCGACGTGGTCATGGCGCCGACCCGCATTTACGTGAAGCAGGTGCTGGCCGCGCTGGCCAAGCACGGCGCAGCCATCAAGGGCCTGGCCCACATCACCGGCGGCGGCCTGCTGGACAACGTGCCGCGCATCCTGCAGCCCGGCCTGTCGGCCCAACTGCACCGCGCCAACTGGGAAATGCCCAAGCTGTTCCAGTGGCTGCAACAGCAGGGCCAGGTCGAGGACACCGAGATGTATCGCGTCTTCAACTGCGGCATCGGCATGGTGCTGGTGGTGGATCCGGCACAGGCCGAAGCCATCGCGGCCACGTTGCGCGAGCAGGGCGAGACCGTCAGCACGCTGGGCGAAATCGTCGAGCAGAAGGAAGGCATGGCGCAGACCTTCGTGGTGTAAGCCTGGGTCTGCTCAACGAAAAACCGCGCCACGGCGCGGTTTTTTTGTGCCTGCCGGCTGGCTAGGCCCGTTCCGCCAGGGCGATGGCCATCGCGTCTATGGTCTGCGCCACGGCATCCGCCGCCAGGCAGTCGACGATGACGCGCTCGGGTTGCGCGCGCAGCCAGGTGATCTGGCGCTTGGCCAGCTGGCGCGTGGCGGCGATGCCTTGTTCGCGGGCCGTGGCCAGGTCGACCTCGCCATCCAGGTGGGACCACATCTGCCGGTAGCCCACGCAGCGCACGGAAGGCAGACCGGTGTGCAGATCGCCCCGGGCGCGCAGGGCGCGCACTTCATCGAGCAGGCCGCGGTCCAGCATGGCGTCGAAGCGTTGCTCGATGCGGGCATGCAGGGCGGCGCGGTCGGAGGGTTCCAGGCTGATGGTGAGGTACTGGTTGCCCTGGTCGGCGCGCGGGCGCTGGCCGCGCAGCAGCAGGGCGGACATGGGCTGGCCGGACAGCATGCAGATTTCCAGCGCGCGCTGGATGCGCTGGCTGTCGTTGGGCGCCAGGCGCGCGGCGGTGGGCGGGTCCAGCAGCGCCAGTTCGGCGTGCAGCGCGGGCCAGCCCTGGGTGGTGGCGCGCGCTTCGAGCTCGGCGCGCAGCGCCGGATCGGCCTGGGGCAGATCGTCCAGGCCGTCGCGCAGCGCCTTGTAGTACATCATGGTGCCGCCCGCCAGCAGCGGGATGCGCCCGCGTGCGCGGATCTCGTCGATCAGGCGCAGCGCATCGGCGACGAAGTCGGCGGCGGAGTACGACTGGATGGGATCGAGGATGTCCAGCAGATGCTGCGGCACCAGCGCCTGTTCTTCTGGCGAGGGCTTGGCCGTACCGATGTCCATGCCGCGATAGATCGTGGCCGAATCGACGTTGACGATTTCCAGCGGCCAGCGTTCGGCCAGCGCCAGGGTGGAGGCGCTTTTGCCGGCCGCGGTAGGGCCGGCCAGGCAGATCACCAGCGGCGCCGCGTTGGGGGAGGAGGACGGCGACAAGCTTATTGCCCGCGCAGGAAGAGCTTGTCCAGGTCGGACACCGACCACTGGATCCAGGTTGGGCGGCCGTGGTTGCACTGGTCGGCGCGTTCGGTGGCTTCCATCTGGCGCAGCAGGCCGTTCATCTCTTCGATGGTGAGCTTGCGGTTGGCGCGCACGGAGCCGTGGCAGGCCATGGTGGACAGCAGTTCATTGCGCTGTTCGGTCAGCAAGCGGGAAACGCCCACCGCGCCGAGATCGCGCAGCACGGCGCGGGCCAGCGTTTCGATGTCGCCGCGGGCCAGGATGGCCGGCACGGAGCGCACGGCGATCGAGGT
Source organism: Achromobacter sp. D7-1 (assembly GCF_059760445.1). Classification (NCBI taxonomy): domain Bacteria; kingdom Pseudomonadati; phylum Pseudomonadota; class Betaproteobacteria; order Burkholderiales; family Alcaligenaceae; genus Achromobacter; species Achromobacter sp. D7-1. The sequence goes on from NZ_JCBAMT010000091.1 coordinate 24,847, forward strand.
GGGGCCGGACGGACGCATTTCGAAGCCGAGTTCGTTCAACTGATCTTCGAATTCCTCGACCAGCGCCACGTCCTTTTCCTGGGCGTGGAACACCACGGGCACCAGCAGGTCCTGGCGCGGCAGGCTGCGCGCGTCCAGGGCGTGCTTGAGCTGTTCGTAGACCACCCGCTCATGCGCGGCGTGCATGTCCACCAGCACGATGCCGCGGCGCGTCTGCGCCAGGATGTAGATGCCGTGCAGCTGCGCCAGCGCCATGCCCAGCGGATGTTCCTCGTCGGCGGGCAGGGCGGTGGCGGGAGCGGGCGCGGGTTCGCGCAGCGGCGCCGTCTTGGCGGCCGAGTCGTCATCGAGCGGCCGGTAGAGCGATTGCCAGTCGGCGGCCGGGATGCCGGCGGGTTCGGCATGCAGGCGGAACGGGACCTGGGTGTGTGCGCGCTGCGGCGCGGGCGAGGGCCGCAAGCCGTAGGACGACGATAAGCCGCCGCCGTTGTAGGCGGGCCTGGGCGTGTCCGCCATGGGGCTGGCGGCGGGCGCGTAGGGCGCGGCCTGCGGGGCGGCGCCCTCGGCTGAGGCGGCGGGCCTTGCCACGGTTTCGAAGCCGGCATCGTCGGCGTCGTCGTTCTGCGCCGGAGCTACAACGGCGGACGCGCCGCCGGTCTGCGCCAGCGTCTGGCCGACCGCGTGGGAAACGAACCGATGCACCGCGCCGCTGTCGCGGAAGCGGACCTCGTGCTTGGCCGGGTGCACGTTCACGTCCACGGCGGCCGGGTCGATGTCCAGGAACAGCACGTAGGCGGGCTGGCGGTCGCCATGCAGCACGTCCGCGTAGGCGGCGCGCAGGGCATGGCTGACGGTGCGGTCGCGCACGTAGCGGCCGTTGACGTAGAGATACTGGCGGTCCGCGCGCGCGCGGGCCGCGGTGGGGCGCGTGATCATGCCCGCCAGGCTGACCGTGCCGACCGAGTGCGACAGCAGCAGGCCGTGCTCGGCGAACTCCGCGCCCAGCACGTCGCGGATGCGCTGCGGCGGTTCGGCGGGCAGCCATTGGCGCTGCGCGCGGTCATGGTGGAACAGGCGGAAGGCGATCTGCGGGTGCGCCAGCGCGATGCGCTCCATGGCGTCGACGCAATGGCCGAATTCGGTGGCTTCGGAACGCAGGAACTTGCGTCGCGCCGGTACGGCGTCGAACAGCTGGCGCACGTCGACGGTGGTGCCCGGCGGGCCGGACGCGGGACTGACCTGCATGCTGCCGGCATCGATCTGCCAGGCGTGCTCGCCGTCGCGGGTACGGGAAATGATGGTGACCTGGGCCACCGAGGCGATGGAGGCCAGGGCTTCGCCGCGGAACCCCATGGACGCCACCGATTCCAGCTCGTTCAGGGAGCGGATCTTGCTGGTGGCGTGGCGCGCCAGCGCCAGCGGCAGTTCCTCGGGCGGAATGCCGCCGCCGTCATCGGTCACGGCGATGCGGCGTATGCCGCCGCCTTCCAGGCGCACTTCGATGGCGCGTCCGCCGGCGTCGATGGCGTTTTCAAGGATTTCCTTGAGCACGGACGCCGGCCGTTCGATCACCTCGCCGGCGGCGATCTGGCTGATCAGCAGGTCGGGAAGCGCAAGAATGGAGCGGCGTTCGGTCATGTGGCTGGCGTTCAGGTATGGCTATGTGGATGATTTTAGCGTCATGGGCGGGTGGGCTATAGTCGCGGACTGATATCCCATTCCGCTGGCAGGGTTGCTTCAATGCTCGAATTTTTCAATATGGTGCTCCACATCGACAAGACGCTGGGCGTCTGGGTCGCGCAGTACGGCGTGTGGGTGTACCTGGTGCTGTTCCTGATCGTTTTCGCCGAGACCGGGCTGGTCGTGTTGCCGTTCCTGCCGGGGGATTCGCTGCTGTTCATCGCGGGCGCGTTCGGCGCCACCGGGCACATCGACCCGTTCCTGATGGGGGGACTGCTGATCGTTGCGGCCATCACCGGCAATACGCTGAACTACGCCATCGGACGCTATATCGGGCCGCGCGTGTTTTCGATGAACCTGCGCTTCCTGGACCGTGGCGCGTTGATGCGCACGCACGCGTTCTATGAGAAGCACGGCGGCAAGACCATCGTGATGTCGCGCTTCATCCCCGTGGTGCGCACCTTCGCGCCTTTCGTCGCGGGCGTGGCCGACATGCCGCTGTCGCGCTTCCAGCTGTTCAATATCCTGGGCGCGCTGCTGTGGGTGGTGAGCCTGGTGGCCGCGGGTTATTTCTTCGGCAATATCCCGCTGGTGCGCGAACACCTGAACACCATCGTGCTGCTGGGCCTGGCCGCCGCCATCGTGCCGGTGATCGGGGCGGGCGTGTTCAAGCTGATCAAGGCCAGGCGCGGCGCCTGAGAGAGCGGCGGCGCGCGGCGCCGCGCCCGCGACAGGGAAGGAAAAAAGGGGGCTCTTTTACACAAATCCCCGCCCCCCAGACAGAGGGAAACCAACCCCATGCCCGCCTTTTTCTTGAAAAAAAAAAAAAAAAAAAGCACATAACTAACAA
>NZ_JCBAMT010000092.1:0-27016 GCF_059760445.1 Achromobacter sp. D7-1
ACCCGGAGGCGGGCGTCCAGGCAAGGACGCCCGCCGCGGGCCAAAAAGGATAAACCGCAATGGCGCGTTTTTTTATCGATCGCCCGGTCTTCGCCTGGGTGATCTCGCTGCTGATCGTGCTGGTCGGCATGCTGTCGATCCGCGCGCTGCCGGTGGCGCAGTATCCCGACATCGCTCCGCCGGTGGTCAACGTCGGCGCCAGCTATCCCGGCGCCTCGGCCAAGGTGGTCGAAGAGGCCGTCACCGCCATCATCGAACGCGAGATGAACGGCGCCCCCGGGCTGATGTATACCTCGTCCAGCAGCGACTCGACGGGCTGGGCCAGCATCAACCTGACCTTCAAGCAGGGCACCAATCCCGACCTGGCGGCCGTGGAAGTGCAGAACCGCCTGAAGGCGGTGGAGCCGCGCCTGCCCGAATCGGTGCGTCGCGACGGCGTGCGCGTCGAAAAGGCGGCCGACAACATCCAGCTGGTGGTGTCGCTGAAGTCGGACGGCGGCCTGGACGACATGCAACTGGGCGAGCTGGCCGCCTCCAACGTGCTGCAGGCCCTGCGCCGCGTGGAAGGCGTGGGCAAGGTGCAATCCTTCGGCGCCGAAGCCGCCATGCGCATCTGGCCGGATCCAGCCAAGCTGACGGCCATGGCCCTGACCCCGGGCGACATCGTCTCGGCCCTGCGCAGCCATAACGCGCGGGTCACCATCGGCGAACTGGGCAACCAGGCCGTGCCCAAGGACGCCCCGCTGAACGCCAGCATCGTCGCCGGCGAATCCCTGCACACGCCCGAGCAGTTCGGCAACATTCCGCTGCGCGCGCAGTCGGACGGCGCCACCCTGCGCCTGAAGGACGTGGCCCGGGTCGAACTGGGCGGCACCGACTACATGTACCTGTCGCGCGTGAACGGCATGACCGGCACGGGCCTGGGCATCAAGCTGGCGCCGGGATCGAATGCAGTCGAGACCACCAAGCGCATCCGCGCCACCATGCAGGAGCTGGCCCAGTATTTCCCGCCGGGCGTGACCTGGGACATTCCGTACGAGACCTCCACCTTCGTCGAAATCTCGATCAAGAAGGTGCTGATGACCCTGCTGGAAGCCGTGGCCCTGGTGTTCTGCGTGATGTACCTGTTCATGCAGAACTTCCGCGCCACGCTGATCCCCACGCTGGTGGTGCCGGTGGCGCTGCTGGGCACGCTGGGCGTGATGCTGTGGCTGGGCTATTCCATCAACGTGCTGACGATGTTCGGCATGGTGCTGGCCATCGGCATCCTGGTGGACGACGCCATCGTGGTGGTGGAGAACGTCGAACGCATCATGGCCGAGGAAGGCCTGCCGCCGCGCGAGGCCACGGTCAAGGCCATGGGCCAGATCAGCGGCGCCATCGTCGGCATCACGGTGGTGCTGGTGTCGGTGTTCGTGCCCATGGCGTTCTTCGACGGCGCGGTGGGCAACATCTATCGCCAGTTCGCCGTGACGCTGGCGGTATCGATCGCCTTCTCGGCCTTCCTGGCTCTGTCGCTGACGCCCGCGCTGTGCGCCAGCCTGCTCAAGCCCATCGCCGCGGGCCACCACGAGAAGCGCGGCTTCTTCGGCTGGTTCAACCGGGCCTTCACGCGCCTGACCGCGCGCTACACCACGCGGGTGTCCGGCGTGCTGGCCCGTCCGGTGCGCTTCGGCCTGGCCTATCTAGCCGTGATCGCCGCAGTGGCATTGCTGTTCGCGCGGCTGCCCTCTTCCTTCCTGCCGGACGAAGACCAGGGCAGCTTCATGGCCATGGTCATCCTGCCCCAGGGCTCGCCGCAAGCCGAAACCATGGCGATGGTGAAGGACGTCGAACGCTACATGCTGGAGCATGAGCCCGTCGAATATGTGTATTCGGTCAACGGCTTCAGCAACTACGGCAGCGGACCGAACTCGGCCATGTTCTTCGTCACGCTGAAGGACTGGAAGCAGCGCGGCGCCGCCGACCTGCACGTGAACGCGGTGGTGGAACGCATCAACGCCGCGTTCGCCGACCGCAAGAACGTCATGGTGCACGCGCTGAATTCCCCGCCGCTGCCGGACCTGGGCTCGACCTCGGGCTTCGACTTCCGCCTGCAAGACCGCGGCGGACTGGGCTATGAGGCCCTGGCCCAGGCGCGCCAGCAGTTGCTGGCGGCGGCCTCGAGCCATCCCGCGCTGGCGGAAGTGGTGTTCGCGGGCCAGGAAGAAGCGCCCCAGCTGGAGCTGCGCGTCGACCGCGACAAAGCCCAGGCCATGGGCGTGTCGGTGGACGAGATCAACACCGCGCTGGCGGTGATGTACGGCTCGGACTACATCGGCGACTTCATGCTCAATGGCCAGGTGCGGCGCGTGACCGTGCAGGCCGACGGTAAGAGCCGCGTCGACATGGCGGACGTATCGCGCCTGCACGTGCGCAACCTGCAGGGCCAGATGGTGCCGCTGTCCGCCTTCACCACCCTGAAATGGTCCATGGGTCCGCCGCAGCTCAACCGCTACAACGGCTTCCCCTCCTTCACCATCAACGGCGCGGCGGCCCCCGGGCACAGCAGCGGCGAGGCCATGCGCGCCATGGAGGCGCTGGCGGCCGAGCTGCCGCGCGGCATCGGCTTCGACTGGTCGGGACAGTCCTACGAGGAACGGCTGTCCGGCAACCAGGCGCCCGTGCTGTTCGCGCTGTCGGTGCTGGTCGTGTTCCTGGCCTTGGCCGCGCTATACGAAAGCTGGTCCATCCCGCTGGCGGTGATCCTGGTGGTGCCGCTGGGCGTGATCGGCGCGGTGCTGGGCGTGACGCTGCGCGGCATGCCCAACGACATCTACTTCAAGGTCGGCCTCATCGCCACCATCGGACTGTCGGCCAAGAACGCGATCCTGATCGTGGAAGTGGCCAAGGACCTGGTGCGCGATGGCCAGGGCATCGTGTCCGCCACGCTGGAGGCCGCCAGGCTCCGGCTGCGGCCCATCGTGATGACCTCGCTGGCCTTCGGCGTGGGGGTGCTGCCCCTGGCGCTGGCCACCGGTGCGGCCTCGGGCGCCCAGGCCGCGATCGGCACGGGCGTGCTGGGCGGCATCATCACCGCGACGGTGCTGGCCATCTTCCTGGTGCCGCTTTTCTTTCTTATCGTGGGCCGCGTGCTGGGCATGCACGTGCGCCCCTCGCGTCCGCAAGGCCGCGAAACGCTGGAGACCACGCCATGAAGGCTATGGCCATGACCCTGCTTGCGCTGGCCCTGGCCGGCTGCTCGCTGGCCCCTACCTATGAACGCCCGGCCGCGCCCGTGCCGCACGCCTACGACACGCCGGCCGCCGACGGACAGGCCGCCGTGCCGCAGGATTGGCGCGACTACTTCAACGACCCGGCGCTGCAGGCCTGGATCGCCGCCGCACTGGAAAACAACCGCAACCTGCGAGTGGCGGCGCTGCGCATCCAGGAAGCCCGCGCGCTGTACGGCGTGCAACAGGCCGACCGCCTACCGTCCATCGACGGCATGGGCGAATTCAGCCGCGGACGCGGCGCCGAGCCCGGCCAACCGCGCATGCCGGTGGCCGACCGCTATCGCGCGGCCGTCGGCATCGCCGCGTTCGAACTGGATTTCTTCGGCCGCGTGAAAAGCCTGAGCGACGCCGCGCTATCGCGCTACCTGGCCAGCGAGGAGGCGCACCGCGCCGCCACGCTGTCGCTGGTGTCGGAGACCGCTGCGGCCTACTTCAACCAGCGTTCGCTGGCGGAGCAGCTGCGTCTGACCGAGAGCACGCTGGCGTTGCGCGAGGCCTCGCTCAAACTCACCCAACGCCGCTACGACGCAGGGCTGGAAACGGCCGTGGGACTGCGCACGGCGCAGATGCTGGTGGAATCCTCGCGCGCCACGCACGCCGAACTGAGCCGGGAATACCGCCAGTCCGTACACACGCTGGGCTTGCTGGCGGGCGACTTTTCGCTGCCGCCCGACACCGATGCCGTCACGCTGGAAAGCCAGAGCCTGACGCCGCTGGCCGCGGGCCTGCCTTCGGCCCTGCTGATCCGTCGTCCGGACCTGCGCCAGGCCGAGGACACGCTGCGGGCGGCCAATGCCGATATCGGCGCGGCGCGCGCGGCGTTCTTCCCGTCGGTGCAGCTGACCACCGACATCGGCACCACGGCCGGCAGTTTCTCGGACCTGTTCGGTTCGGGCACGGGCACCTGGACCTTCGCGCCCAAGCTGACGCTGCCCATCTTCAATGCTGGTCGCAACAGCGCCAACCTGTCGCTTGCAGAGGCCCGCAAGGATATCGCGGTAGCCCAATACGAAGGCAGCATCCAGCAGGCCTTCCGCGAAGTGGCCGACGCGCTGTCCGCCCGCGACACGCTGCGCGCGCAGATCGACGCCCAGCGCAAGGTGCGCGACGCCGACCGCGACCGCCAGCGCCTGACCGAAAGACGCTACGAACGCGGCGTGGCCAGCTACCTGGAGATGCTGGAGGCGCAGCGCAGCTTGTTCGAATCCGAACAGGAGTTCATCCGGCTGCAACAGCGCCGGCTGGTCAACGCGGTGGAGTTGTACAAGGCGCTGGGCGGCTGGGAGCAGCCCGGCTCATGACCGGTCAGCCGGCCTTGTCGATGCGGTAGGCGCAGCGGCGCGCGCCCGTGAGGATGTGTTCTTCGCGCCGCACCCGGACCTCTGCTCCCAGCACCTTGTTGAAGAGTTCCAGCTCGCTGCGGCAAAAGCCCATACAGGCCTTTGCCGCGGAACAGATCGGGCAATGGTTCTCGATGAAGAGGTAGTCCGGGCCATCCTTGCGCAACTCGGCCATGTAGCCTTCGGCGGAGCGGACTTCCACCAGCCGCTCCAGCCGTTCCTTCAGGCTGCGGGCGCCCTGCATGGCCTGGCGATAACCGTTGAACATGGCGGCCTCGCGCACTTCGATCAGCTTTTCGACGCCCTCTTCGCCGAACGCCTGGCGGATGGCGCCTATCATCTGCACCGTCATTTCGGCATGCGTGTCGGGAAATCGGCCATGTCCGGCAGCCGTCAGGAACCAGATCTGCGTGGGCCGGCCCCGGCCCGCGCTATGGCTTTCGGAATCCACCAGTCCTTCCGCATGCAAGCGGGTCATCTGCTGACGCACGGCCTCGGCGGTCACGTCCATGGCCTTGGCAATGACGGCGACGGACTGCGGGCCGCGCGTCTTCAAGGCCATGAGCACGCGATCCGCAGGCTGATGCTCCCAGGCGACGGGATGGGACGGACTGTCAGACATGGATGTGGATTCTCCGGATGTATGCCTATGGTGCCACGAACCGCGCCTGCCGGTCAGCCGGAAGCCGCCTGCGAGTCCGCCGCTGGCGCTTCCCATCCGCCTCCCAGCGCCTTGTACAGCGCGATCAGACGGGTGTAGGACTCGGTTTCGGCCACGGCTACGGCGTCCTGGGCGCGCAAAAGCGTACGCTGGGCGTCCAGCACCGTCAAATACGGGGCGCTGCCTTCCCGGTAGCGCAACTGCGCCAGTTCCGCCGCCCTGCCGCTGTGCGCGGCCGCCTGCGCCAGGCTGCCCAGGCGCTGCTGCGTCTGGCCGTATTCCGTCAGCGCCGATTCCAGTTCCTCGACCGCACGCAGCACGGTCAGCTCATAGCTCGCGACCGCGCCGTCCGCGCGCGCCACCGCGCCGCGCTTGCGCGCCAGCGCCGTGGGCAGGTGGAAGGCCGGCCAGTTGGCATTGGCCGCCACGCTGAACGCGCGGCTGGCCGAAGAGCCGAAATCCGCGCCGCGCAAGGCGACGAAACCCAGGAATCCGCCCAGGTCGATGCGCGGATACAGTTCCGCGGTCGCCACGCCCACGTCGGCGTTGGCGGCAGCCATGCCGCGTTCAGCCGCCAGCACGTCGGGGCGGCGCGACAGCAAGGCGCTCACGTCGCCGATAGGCAGGCGAGTGTCCAGGGGGGCCAGCGCCTTGCCCGCGTCCAATTCGCCCAACTCCACCGGGCGCAGGCCCGCCAGCACCGCGATCCGGTACTGCGCCAGCCGCCTGGCGGCGATCTGCACCGGCACGCTGGCCTGCACAGTCTCCAGTTCGGCGCGCGCGCTGGCCAGGTCGCCTTCGTCGCCGCGGCCCGCCGACACCATGGCCTGGATCACGCGCAGGCTGTCGCGCTGGCTCTCCAGGTTGGCACGCGCCACGGCCAGCCGCTGTTCGGCGCCGCGCAGCTCGAAGTAATTGCGCGCCACTTCGGCCGCCACCACGATGCGGGTCTGGGCCAGGTCCGCGGCCTGCGCCTCGCTGCGCGCGGCCGCGCCCTCGGCCGCCCGGCGCAGCCGGCCAAACAGGTCCAGTTCCCAGGTGGCGTCGAAGCCCGCCCGGTAACTCTGCGCCAGGTTGCGCTGGCCGGTCGCGCCGGCGTTGGCCTGCGACAGGCTGCGCTCATAGCCGCCGCCCAGGGTGACGGCCGGCAGTTGGTCCAGTTCCTTCTCGTCCAGCACCGCGCGCGATTCGGCCAGGCGCGACTGCGCGATGCGGATGTCCAGGTTGCGGGACAGCGCCAGATCGATCAGCCGGTCCAGCTGGGGATCCTGCAATTGCTTCCACCAGTCGCGCTGCAGCTGGTCGGTGGAGAACAGGGCCTGTTCGGGGCTGGCCAGCGTCACTGGCGCGACCTGGGGTTTCTGGTAATCGGGACCGACGGCGCAGCCGGCGGTGGCCAACGCGGCCAGCAGTACGGTCGCGCCGCGGCGCAAGCGTAGGGAAAGTTGTGGATGCTTCATGATGGTTTCCTTGGGCTAGGCCGAGACACCGGGCGCTGCGGCGTCCTCGGCCTGGGCCAGCGCCAGCTCGCGGGCGCGCGGCGTATCGTGCGCCGCGCGGTGATCGCGGGCGAATACGGTGTAGACGGTGGGCAACACGAACAGCGTGAACAGCGTGCCGACCAGCAGGCCCACCACAATGACCAGGCCCAGGCTGTAGCGGCTGTGCGCGCCAGCGCCGGTGGCGAACAGCAGCGGGATCAGACCCATGACCATGGCGGCGGTCGTCATCAGGATGGGGCGCAACCGGATGCGGGCGGCCTGCTCCATGGCGGCGCGCCGGTCCAGCCCGTGGCTGAGCTGCATTTCGTTGGCGAACTCCACCATCAGGATGCCGTGCTTGCTGATCAGGCCGATCAGCGTCACCAGCCCGATCTGGGTATAGATGTTGACGGTGGCCATGCCCAGCGCCAGCGGGATCAGCGCGCCGCAGATCGACATGGGCACGCTCACCAGGATGATGAAGGGATCGCGCAGGCTCTCGTATTGCGCCGCCAGCACCAGGTAGATCACGATGATGGCGAAGATGAAGGTGATCATCAGCGCCGAACCTTCCTGGCTGTACTGACGCGCATCCGACTGCCAGTCGTAGCTGAAGCCGGCGGGCAGGAACTTGGCCTGCTCGGTCAGGAATTGCACCGCGTCGCCCATGGTGACGCCCGGCATCGGTATGGCCTGGAAGGTCGCGGCATTGAGCTGGTTGAACTGGGTCAGCTTGTTGGGCTCCACGCCCATGGACACGGTCACGAGGTTGGACAGCGGCACCTGCGCGCCGCTGGCGCTCTTGACGTAGTAGCGCGCCAGCGATTCGGGCGAGATGCGCTGTTCGCGCAGGCTCTGCGGAATCACGTCATAGGAGCGACCGTCCATGCCGAAGCGGTTCACGTAGTTCTCGCCCACCAGCACGGCCAGCGTATCGCCGATGGCCTTCATGGTGACGCCCAGGCTGTTGGCCTTGGCGCGGTCCACCTTCAGCTGCACCACCGGATTGTTGTAGTCCAGGTCGCTGTCGACCACCATGAACAGGCCGCTTTCGCGCGCGGCCTTCTTCAGGCCTTCCATGGCCTCGTAGACCACCGGATAGTCCGAGGCGCTCATGAGCGTCATCTGCACCGGCAGCCCGCCGGTGGAGCCGGGCAGGGACGGCAGCTGGAAGGCGAAGATGTTGCTGCCTTCGACCTGGTTCGCCATGGCCTGCATGTCGGCCTGGATCTGGTCGGCCGAACGGTGGCGCTTTTCCCAGGACACGAAGTCCACGCCGCCAATGCTGTTGGACACGCCGTCGGAACCGTTGATCAGCCAGCGCCCCTGCTGTTCAGGCAGGGTCTTCATCACGTCGTCCCATTTGCGGCCAAACTTCTCCACATAGTCGATATTGGCGTGCTGCGGCGACTTGATCGCGGTCAGCACGGTGGATTGGTCCTCGACCGGCGCCAGCTCGCTTTGCGCGGCGTTGTACAGGAACGGCAGGCTGGCGAGTACCGCCACGGCGATCAGGCCGGTCACCCAGCGATGATGCAGCGATACGTCAAGCACGCGGCCATAGGCGTTCCCCAGGCCTTCAAAGAAATGCTCGGCGCGACGCGCCATCCAGCCTTCGGACACGCGGCTATTCAGCAGGAACGAGCTCATCACGGGCGACAAGGTCAGCGCAATGACGCCCGACACCACCACGGAGCCCGCCAGGGTGAAGGCGAATTCCTTGAAGAGCGAACCGGTAAGCCCGCCCATCAGGCCGATGGGCGCATAGACCGCCGCCAAGGTGATCGTCATCGCAATCACCGGCCCCGCCACTTCGCGCGCGCCGATGAGGGCCGCGCGCACCGGCGATTTGCCCTCTTCGATGTGGCGATGCACGTTTTCGACCACGACGATGGCGTCGTCCACCACCAGGCCGATGGCCAGCACCATGGCCAGCAAGGTCAGCAGGTTCACGCTGAAGCCGAACAGCGCCATGATGGCCGCCCCGCCCAGCATGGACAGGGGAATGGTCAGCACCGGGATCAGCACGGCGCGCAGGGAGCCCAGGCACAGGAAGATCACCACCACCACGATGGCGATGGCCTCGATCAGCGTCTGCACCACGCCGTCGATGGACGCGCTGATGAAGCGAGCCAGTTCGAACGGCACCTGCACGCTGGTGCCCGGCGGCAGGTTCTGCTTGATGTTAGGCAGCAGCTCGTTCAGGCGCTTGACGATCACCAGCGGATTGCCCACGGGCGTGGCGTTCAGCCCGAAGTACACCGCCGGCTCGCCATCCATCAGGCCGCTGGAATCGGTGGACGCGGCGCCCAGTTCCACCGTGGCCACGTCGCCCAGGCGCACGATCGCGTCGCCCTCGCGCTTGACCACCATGTCGCGGAATTCCGCGACGTTGACCAAGTCCGTGTTGACCTGGATGTTGGACACCACGTACAGGCCCTTGGCCTGTCCCGGCGCCGCCTGCACGTTGTTGTCGCGCAGCGCGTCGGCCAGCTCGCCCGCGGAAATGCCGCGCGCCGCCATCCGGTTGGGGTCCAGCCATACCCGCATGGCGAGCTTCTGCCCGCCGTAAAGTTCCACGCTGGCCACGCCGTCGATGGACGACAGCTGCGGCTGCACCACCCGCGACAGATAGTCAGTCAAGGCGGCCAGGGACAAAGTGCTGCTGGAGAAGCCCACATAAGCCACGGCCGTCGCCTCGCCGGCGGACTTGACCAGCACCGGGTCGTAGACGTCCTGCGGCAAGCGGTACTTGACCTCGTTGACCTTGGCCATCACCTCGGTCATGGCCTTGTTGGAATCGGCGTTCAGCTTCATCCGCACCGTGATCACGCTGCGGCCCTGAGTCGACGAGGACGACAGGTAGTCGATGCCTTCCACCGTGGCCACGGATTGCGCGATGGGTTGGGTGACGAAGCCCTGCATCAGGTCGGGCGAGGCGCCCGGGTATTGGGTGGTGATGGTGATGGTAGTGCTTTCGGTCAGCGGATACTGCCGCACCGGCAGGCCGCTCAGGGCCTTGATACCCAGCAGCAGGATCAGGGTGCTGACCACCAGCGCCAGCACAGGCCGGCGCACGAAGAGATCGGTGAATTTCATGTTCTGCTCCGCGCTCTCACCGGACCTGCGCCAGGGTCTGCTGCGCGGCGTCCAGCGCCACGGTGTCCTCGGCGCCGACCTCGACCGCCGCGCCGTTATGCAGGCGCAGCTGGCCCGAAGTCACGACCTGCTCGCCCGCCTGCAGTCCTTCGGTCACGACGACGCGGCCGCGCACGCGTTCCGCCGTCTTCACATAGGCTTGCCGCACCGTCGTGCCGGCTTGTCCGCCCTCCTTGGGCGGCGTCACTACATAGACCGAATCGCCGTAGGCGCTGTAGCTGACCGCGGTTTCCGGCACGGTGATCACGCCCGGGCGCGCAGGCAGGCCGATCTGGCCCTGGGCGTACATGCCGGCCGCCAGGGCGCCGTCGGCGTTGGGCAAGGTCGCCTGCACACGCACGGTGCGCGAACCCGCGTCGACCTGCGGCTCCACCGTGGTGATCTTGCCTTCGAAGACGCGTCCGGCATGGGCATCCACCGTTACGGTCACCGGCTGGCCCGCGCGCAGCGCGCCCATGGCCTGCTCGGGCAGGGTGATGTTGGCGTACACGGCGGAGGCGTCGGTCAACGACACCAGCGCATCGCCAGCGCGGGCGAACTGCCCCAGATTCACCCGGCGCACGCCCAGCACGCCGTCAAACGGCGCCTTGACGCGCTTCTGTTCAATCAACGCCTGTACCCGCTTGATATCGCCGGCGGCCTGGTCGTAGTCGGCCTGTGCCTGGTCCAGCTGTTCACGCGTGGCGGCCTGCTGCGGCAGCAGGCGGCGGGTGCGCTCCAGCAAGGCGCGCGCGTTGCGCGCCTGGGCCTGCAGCCTGGCCAGCTCGCCCTGCTCGGGGGCATCGTTCAACTGCACCAGCAACTGGCCGGCCTGGACCTGCGCGCCCGACATGAACAGAATCCGATCGACCCGGCCGTCCACTTCAGCCGCCACCTGCACCTGGCGCGACGCCTCCAGCGAACCGATGCCGCTCAGGGTCACGGGGAAATCCGCCTGCCGGGCGGTGGCCACCGCGACTTTGGCCGGCGCCATGGCCCAACCGCCCTGTTGTTGCGCGCCGCCGTACTTCCAGTACAGCCCGCCGCCCGCCAGCGCCACCGCCAGCGCCACGGCCCCAACGGCCCACGCTCCTGAATTCGCCTTCATGATCGACTCGCTATTTATCAAAGAATATTCTTGGATAATCCACGATATCGGGCATTTCGTCAAAAGGGTTAATCCAATTACTGGCATAGCGCCGGACTATGGCGTGCAAGCCCCTGCGCGGCGTGTGGGCATGAAAAAACCGCCAGCAGGCTGGCGGTTTAGGGAAGTGCGGGCGTATCTGCGGGGCAGGGACGCTAGGTCCGCACCATGTGCAGATAGTGGCGATGGCGCTCGTACTGGTCCAGGATGTCGCCGATGACCGCATCGCGGCTCCAGCCCATGATGTCGTAGTCCTGCCCGCCTTCGCGCAGATGCACTTCAGCGCGGAAGTACTTGCGCTCCTCCTCGTCGGCGGCCTCTTCCGGCGTCAGGCTGGGACGCACGAAGGCTTCAGGCTGCACCGCATAGGAAAAGTCCAGGTGCTCGCCATGCGAGACTTCCATGATCACGCCCTCGTCGTTGCCGTGCTCGCGCACAGCCACTTCATAACCCTGCTTGCGCAGCTCGTCAGCCACGTCTTCCAGCGCGGGCCGCACCACGTCGCCGATGAAGCGCTGCACATGGGCGCGGCGCGGCATCATGACCATGTTGCGCAAGCGCCGCTCCCATGACTGCCCGCCGCGCGTGGGGCGCGACAGCGTCAGCGACTGGTAGCGGATGCCACGCTTGGTGGCGTCCAGCTTCAGCGCCTTGAACAAGCCCCACAGGGATAGCAGCAGGATCACCGAGAACGGCAAGGCGCTGGCGATGGTGGCGGTCTGCAGCGCGGTCAGACCATCGGCCAGCAGCAGCGCGATCGCCACCGCGCCCATCAGCAGCGACCAGAAGATGCGCTGCCACACGGGCGTGCGGTCGGAGCCGCCGGATGCCAGCAAGTCCACCACCAGCGCGCCCGAGTCGGCCGAGGTGACGAAGAACACGGCCACCATAGCGATCGCAACGATGGACAGCACCCCGCTCCAGGGCAATTGCTCCAGGAACGCGAACAGCGCCAGTGAGGAATCGGCCTGTACCACCTCCGCGAAGCCCTGCACCTTGTCGACCAGGATCATGTGGATGGCGGTATCGCCGAACACGGTCATCCAGAACAGGGTGAAACCGGCCGGCACCAGCAGCACGCCGGTGACGAATTCGCGGATGGTGCGGCCGCGCGAGATGCGCGCGATGAACAGGCCCACGAAGGGCGACCAGGCGATCCACCAGCCCCAGTAGAACAGCGTCCAGCCGCCGATCCAGTCGGTGGGTTCGTAGGCGTAGAGATTGAAGGTCTTGTTGACGATGTCCGACAGATAGGCGCCGGTGTTCTGCACAAAGGTCTGGAACAGGAACACCGTGGGACCGACCACCAGCACGAACAGCAGCAGCACCGCCGCCAGCACCAGGTTGGTCTCGGACAGGATGCGGATGCCCTTGTCCAGGCCGCTGGCCACCGACAGGGTCGCCAGGCCGCAGGTCACCACGATCAGGATGATCTGCGCCGTCACGCCCACCGGAACGCCGAACAGGTGGTTGAGCCCGCTATTGATCTGCGCCACGCCCAGGCCCAGCGATGTGGCCACGCCCAGCACGGTGCCGATGATGGCGAAGATGTCCACGGCATGCCCGATGGGGCCGTGGATGCGATTGCCGATCAGGGGATAAAGCGCCGAACGCAGGGTCAGCGGCAAGCCATGGCGATAGCTGAAAAAGGCCAGGATCAGCGCCACCACCGCATAGATGGCCCAGGCGTGCAGGCCCCAGTGGAAGAATGTGATCTTCATGGCTTCGCGGGCCGCGGCGACGCTGCCGCCCTCGCCTACCGGCGGCGCCATGAAGTGCATCACGGGCTCGGCCACACCGAAGAACATCAGGCCGATCCCCATGCCCGCGGAGAACAGCATCGCGAACCAGGTGAAATTGCGGTAGTCGGGCTCGCTGTGGTCGGGTCCCAGCTTGATGTCGCCGTAGCGGCTGACCGCCAGGAACACCACTGCAAGCAGGATGATGGCCACGACCAGGATGTAGAACCAGCTGGCGTTGCCCAGTATCCAGCCCTGCACGGACTCGAACAGGCTTTGCGCCGCCTTGGGCGCCAGGATCGCGAATCCGACCAGCAGCAGCGTGAACACGGCCGCTGGGATAAACACTGGGCGATTGATGGTGGATGGTCGGGTTTCTGAAGTCATGCTGCCTCTCCTTTCGCCCAAGGGTTGGAAATTCCGGCGGCGGCCCCCCTCAGTCCGGCCGCGCCGCAGGTATTACTATCACGGCCACGGGCCGTCTGACAATCTGAAACCTCAAGCCGGGCCGGCCTCAGGAGAGATATTCCATGATCGATCACCTGGACCATCTGGTCCTGACCTGCACCGACCCCGACGCCACGGTGGACTTCTACACCCGGATCCTGGGCATGCGCCTGGAGACCTTTGGCGAGGGCCGCCAGGCGCTGCGCTTCGGCAACCAGAAGATCAATCTGCACGTGCGCGGGCGCGAATTCGAACCCAAGGCCCACCTGCCCGTGCCGGGCGCGCTGGACCTGTGCTTCATCGCCGACCGTCCCCTGGAGGAAGTGATCGCCCAGCTGAACCGCGCAGGCGCCCACATTATCGAAGGGCCGGTGGCGCGCACCGGCGCCACCGGCAAGATCCGCTCGGTCTACCTGCGCGACCCGGATCTGAATCTCATCGAAATCTCGGAACTGCTGGCCTGAGGCCAGGCGCGGGCCGCGTTATTCGGGCTTGGGTTCGCCGAAGACCACGCTGCGGAAGAAACCGGCCAGCACCGCCTCGGTCATTTCCGGCGTGACGGCCTGCGGATCGAAGGCATAGTTGAACTGCATGCCGTCCGACAAGGCCAGCAGGCCCAGCGCCATCTGTTCGGCCGGCATGCGCAGCGGCGTGCCGACCCGGGCCGAGAACTGCCGCACGTAGTCCGTGACGGCGGCGCGCAATTCCCGCATGCACGCCAGGAAGCCCACACGGAAATCGGGATCGCGCACCGCTTGCAGCTTGCCTTCCATCCACAGCAGGAAACAGTCGTTCTGATGGAAGTGCGTGGAATAGTGCTCCAGCACGCGCGCTTCCATTTGCGGGCGCGAGGCCCCTTCCTCGAAGATGGCGCGCATGTCGTTCATCACGGTTTCGTGGTCGCGTCTGAGCAACTGCAGGAACAGTTCGGACTTGCTGCTGAAGTTGGAATAGAAGGCCCCGCGCGTGTAGCCCGCCTGCTCGGCGATGTCCTCCACGCTGGTCGCCACAAACCCTTTCGCTACAAAGATCGATTGCGCAGCGTCAAGCAGACGCTGACGCGTCTGATCACGGCTTTGCTCTCGCGTAAGGCGGACTTTTGACATGGCGCGAGTTTAGCACTGGCCAGCATTTCAGATTCAACATTGAATCCGAATTCATACCTGTATTAGAATCCAGGCCGTACGGGGCCGGATCCGGCCCGTTTCCGCCACTTTCAGCGCCGCGAGGTGTTACGTGAATTGCCCTGGCCCTTGCGCGCGCCCTGCCGCGCACAACCTTGCCGCCGACGCGGCGCCGCCTCCCTCCCGCTCCCGCCTATGGCCGCGCCTGCTGTCGCTGCCGGCCGCCGCGGCCATTGCCTTGCTGCTCGCCGCCTGCGGCCGCAACGAAGCGCCGCCGGCCGCGCCGCGTCCCGTGGTCGCCATGCCCGCCCAGGCGGATGAGCGCCTGCCGGCCTGGACCCTGCCGGGCGAAGTGCAGGCGCGCTACAGCACGCCGCTGTCGTTCCGCGTGGGCGGCAAGATCATCGAGCGCCAGGTCCGGCTGGGCGATGCCGTCACCCCCGGACAGATCGTCGCCAAACTGGATCCGGCCGACGCCGCCAAGAACGCGGCCAGCGCCCGCGCGCAGTTGACGGCGGCCCAGCACCAGCTGGACTACGCCCGCCAGCAGCTGGACCGCGACCGCGCCCAGGCGCGCGAAAACCTGATCGCCGCAACCCAGCTGGAGCAGACCCGCAACGCCTACGCCGCCGCGCTGGCGCAACGCGACCAGGCGCAACAGCAGGCGGCGCTGGCGACCGATCAGTTGAAATACACCACGCTGCAGGCCGACCATGCCGGCGTCATCACCGCTGAGCAGGCCGACACCGGACAGAACGTGGCCGCGGGCGATCCGGTCTACAACCTGGCGTGGTCGGGCGATATCGACGCCATCTGCGACGTGCCGGAAAGCGTGCTGGCGGGCCTGGCCATCGGCCAGCGCGCCAGCGTCACGCTCGGCCCCCTGCCCGGCCAGACGTTTGCCGCCGTGCTGCGCGAGATCGCGCCGGCCGCGGATCCGCAAAGCCGCACCTATCGCGCCAAGCTCACGCTGGAGGCGCCGGGCGCGGATGTGCGCCTGGGCATGACGGCCAACATCAGCTTCGACAACCGCGCAGCCGAAAGCCTGACGACCTACACCGTGCCGGCCACCGCGCTGTTCCATGACGGTCCCGCGCCCGCGGTATGGATCGTCAAGCCGGACGCGGACACCCTGGAACTGCGCCGCGTCGAAGTGCTGCGCTACGACGCCCGCACCGTCACCCTGTCCAAGGGCTTGCAGGCGGGCGAACGCGTGGTGTGGCAAGGCGTGCACACCGTGGCCGCCGGTGAGAAAGTCCGCGCCGTGCCGCCGCTGCATGCCGAGGATTTCGCCTCATGAACGGCCCGCAACATGACGCTCCGACCCAGGCGCAGCGCCACGAGGAAGGCCGCTTCAACCTGTCCGCCTGGGCGCTGCGGCACCAGCCCCTGGTCATCTTCATCATCACGCTAATCACGCTGTTCGGCGTGCTGTCGTACTCGAAGCTGGCGCAATCGGAAGATCCGCCCTTCACCTTCCGCGTCATGGTCATCAAGACCCTCTGGCCTGGCGCCACCGCGCAACAGGTGCAGGAACAAGTCACCGACCGCATCGCCAAGAAGCTGCAGGAAGCCCCCAACACCGACTTCATGCGCAGCTATTCGCGGCCCGGCGAATCGCTGATCTTCTACACCATGAAGGACTCAGCGCCCGCCAGCACCGTGGCCGAACAGTGGTACCAGGTGCGCAAGAAGGTCGGCGACATCTCGGCCACGCTGCCCCCCGGCGTGCAGGGTCCCTTCTTCAACGACGAATTCGGCGACGTCTACACCAACATCTACACGCTGCAGGGCGACGGCTTTTCGCCGGCCCAGCTGCACGACTACGCCGACAGGCTGCGCACCGTGCTGCTGCGCGTGCCAGGCGTGGCCAAGGTGGACTACTTCGGCGACCAGCCCGAGCACATCTATGTGGAAATCTCCAACACCCAGCTGACGCGGCTGGGCGTGTCGCCGCAGCAGATCGCCCAGGCCATCAACAGCCAGAACGCCGTGGCCGGCGCCGGCACGCTGACCACCGCCGACGACCGCATCTTCGTGCGGCCCAGCGGCCAGTACGCCAACAGCCGGGCCCTGGCCGACACGCTGATCCGGGTCAACGGCAAATCGATCCGGCTGGGCGACATCGCCACCATCCGCCGTGGCTACGAAGATCCGGTGATCGAACAGATGCGGCTGGGCGGTGGCCCTGTGCTGGGCATAGGCATCACCATGCAGCCCGGGCGCGACGTGGTGCATCTGGGCCGCGCCTTGGGCGCCAGGTTCGATGAGCTCAAGGCCCAGTTGCCAGCCGGCCTGACGCTGCAGGAAGTCTCCAGCATGCCCAAGGCGGTGTCGCACTCGGTCGACGACTTCCTGCGCTCGGTGGCCGAGGCGGTCGCCATCGTGCTGGCCGTCAGCCTGGTGTCTCTCGGTTTCCGCACCGGCATGGTGGTGGTCATCTCTATCCCGGTGGTGCTGGCGGTCACCGCGCTATTCATGGACATGTTCGGCATCGGCCTGCACAAGGTCTCGCTGGGCACCCTGGTGCTGGCGCTGGGCCTGCTGGTGGACGACGCCATCATCGCGGTCGAGATGATGGCCGTGAAGCTGGAACAGGGCTGGAGCCGGGCGCGCGCGGCGGCGTTTGCCTACACCAGTACCGCTTTCCCCATGCTGACCGGCACCCTGGTCACGGTGGCAGGCTTTCTGCCGATCGCGCTGGCCAAGTCCAGCACGGGCGAATACACGCGTTCCATCTTCCAGGTGTCCGCCATCGCGCTGATCACCTCCTGGTTCGCCGCCGTGGTGCTGATTCCGCTGCTGGGCTACCGCATGCTGCCGGAACGCAAACGCGAAGCCCATCTGCCCGACGACCATGAGCACGACATCTACGACACCCGCTTCTACCAGCGCCTGCGCGGCTGGGTGGGCTGGTGCGTGGACCGCCGCTATCTGGTGTTGGGCGGCACGGTGCTGGTGTTCGTGGTGGCCATGGCCTGCTTCCGCTTCGTGCCGCAGCAATTCTTCCCCAGCTCCGACCGCAGCGAACTGCTGGTGGACGTGCGCCTGCAGGAAGGCGCATCGTTCGCCTCCACGCTGCGCCAGGTCGAACGCTTGGAAAAGGCGCTGGAAGGCCGTCCCGAAATCGACCACTCGGTCAGCTTCGTCGGCACCGGCGCGCCGCGCTTTTACCTGCCGCTGGACCAGCAGCTCGCCACCCCGAACTTCGCCCAGCTGGTCATCACCACGCATTCCGTCGAGGACCGCGAAAAACTGGCCCAGTGGCTGCAGCCCGTGCTGCGCGAGCAGTTCCCGGCGATCCGCAGCCGATTGTCGCGCCTGGAAAACGGCCCGCCGGTGGGCTTCCAGGTGCAGTTCCGCGTCAGCGGCGACAAGATTGCCGAGGTGCGCGCGGTGGCCGAGAAAGTGGCCGCCGAGGTCCGCGCCGATCCGCGTTCGACCAATGTGCAGTTCGACTGGGACGAGCCGTCCGAACGTTCGGTGCGCTTCGAGATCGACCAGCAGAAGGCGCGCGAACTGGGCGTCAGTTCCAACGACATTTCGGACTTCCTGGCCATGACCCTGTCGGGCTACGCGGTCACGCAGTACCGCGAACGCGACAAGCTCATCACCGTCAGCCTGCGCGCGCCGCAGGAAGAACGGATCGATCCCGCGCGCCTGGCCACCCTGGCCATGCCCACGCCTAACGGCGCGGTGCCGCTGGGCAGCCTGGGCCACGTGCGTTACGGCCTGGAGTACGGGGTCATCTGGGAACGCGACCGCCAGCCCACCATCACGGTGCAGGCGGACGTCAACGCCGGCGCGCAAGGCATAGACGTCACCCACGCCATCGACGCCAAACTCAAGGCCCTGCGCGCCGAATTGCCTGTCGGCTACCGCATCGAGGTAGGCGGCCCGGTAGAGGAAAGCGCCAAGGGCCAGTCCTCCATCAACGCGCAGATGCCGCTGATGGCCGTGGCCGTGCTGACCCTGCTGATGCTACAGCTGCAAAGCTTCGCCCGCGTGCTGATGGTGGTGCTGACCGCGCCGCTGGGACTGATAGGCGTGGTCGCGGCGCTGCTGCTGTTCGGCAAGCCCTTCGGCTTCGTGGCCATGCTGGGCGTGATTGCGATGTTCGGCATCATCATGCGCAACTCGGTGATCCTGGTGGACCAGATCGAGCAGGACATCGGCGCCGGCCACAAGCGCGTGGACGCCATCGTCGGCGCCACCGTGCGGCGCTTCCGGCCCATCACGCTGACGGCCGCGGCCGCCGTGCTGGCCCTGATTCCGCTATTGCGCAGCAATTTCTTCGGCCCCATGGCCACGGCCCTGATGGGCGGCATCACCATCGCCACCGTGCTGACGCTGTTCTTCCTGCCGGCCTTGTACGCGGCGTGGTTCCGCGTGCGCCACGACGAACGCGACGAGCCCGAAGGCGTGCCACCCGGCGCCCACGCCGGCGACACGGTGGAACGGGGAGCATGACAATGAGCAGACTTTCCTTACGCCTGGCAGCCCTGCCCTTGACGCTGGCGCTGGGCGCCTGCGCCTTCGCCCCCAGCAACAAGCCGCCCGCCATTGCGCAACCGGCGCAGTACGGCGTCGAAGCCACGCCCGCCGCGGGCGCTACCGCCCAGGGCGTGGCGCAGCGCTTCGAACAAGGCGCGCGGCCCGTGCCGGAATGGTGGAAGCGCTACGGCTCCGAAGCGCTGAACGCGTTGGTGGCCGAAGGTTTGGCCAACAGCCCGGACCTGGCCGCCGCCGAACGCAATCTGGCCGGCGCGCGCGAGCAATTGCGCGGCCAGGTGAATTCGTCTTTGCTGCCCTCGGTCGACGCGGGCGCCGACGTCTCCCGGCGGCGCGCGCTGACCATGCCGAACCTGCCTGAGCCGACCGCCCAATACAACGTCTTCACCGGCCAGGTCCACGCCAAATACGACCTGGACCTGTTCGGCGCGGCGCGCTTCGCCAACGCCTCGCTGGCGGCCCAAGTCGAACAGCAGGCTTTCCAGCTGGAGTCGGCCCGACGTTCGCTCGCCAGCAATATCGTCACCGGCGCCATCACCGCGGCGGCGCTGGCGGAACGCGTGGCGCTGACCGAAAAACAGGTGGTGCTGGCGCGGCAGGTGGCGCGCGATACGCAGCGTCGCTATGAACTGGGTTCGGCCTCGCAGAACGATGCGCTGGACGCGGACCAGGACGCCGCCACGCTGGAAGCGTCCCTGCCCGGCCTGCGCGCAAGCTGGCATGCCACGCGCCATGCGTTGGCGGTGCTGCTGGGCCGCAATCCCGACCAGGCTCCGCCCGACCTGGCTTTCGGCATGCTGGCCGTGCCGCAACAGGTGCCGGTGGTAGTGCCGTCCGAACTGCTGGCGGCGCGCCCGGACATCCTGTTCGCCGATGCGGTGGTGCAGGCGGCCGCGGCCGACGTGGGCGTGGCCACCGCGCAGCTGTTCCCCAGCTTGTCCTTGTCGGCGTCCATGGGCAAGAGCGGCTTCAACTGGCCGGCGGCGATGTCGGGCGCCGGCGCCATCTGGGCGATCGGCGCCTCGCTCACACAACCCATCTTCCATGGCGGCGCACTGCTGGCCGAGCGCAGCGCGGCCAAGGAACGCTACGAGGCCGCACTGCTGCAATACAAGCAAACCGTGCTGACGGCCTTCCGCGACGTGGCCGACACGCTGTCGCGGCTGGACGCCGACGGGCAGGCGCTGGCCTCGGCCGAAGCCTCGCGCCGCGCCGCGGAGCAGTCCTACCGCAACACCGCCAGCCGCGTGCGCCTGGGCGCGCTGGCGCCTTACACCGAATATGCCGCCGAGCAGCATTACGTGGCGGCCCGCCTGCGCGAGATCGAGTACGCCAATGCGCGCCTGACCGAAACGGCCGCGCTGTTCCAGGCCATGGGGTCGCCCACGCGCGCCGCGCAGCAGTAGCCTGAATCGGGCGGCATGCCGTCCTGACCGCGGCAGACCGGCACGCAAGCCCTCGCGCTCACGGCGCGGGGGCTTGTTCCTTCATGCGCGTGGCCAGCGCCAGCGACTCGATGCGGCGGGCGGCCGACTGCAGCAAGGCCGTGGTCTTGTCCTGCGCAATGGTGTTGAGCCGGGCCGCCAGGAAGGTGACGGTCAGCGCGCCGAATACGCGGCGGTCTTCCTGGAACACCGGCACCGCGATGCCCGCCCGCTCCGGCGAGATCTCGCCGACTCCCAGATAAAAACCCTGCACCCGGATCTGGTCCAGCTTGCCGGTGAACTCGGCCTGCGTTTCCCCCAGGCCGAGTTGGCGGATCTCGTCCGCATGCGCTTCGTACAAGCGGCGCTGGTCCTTGCGCGGCAGGAATGCCACGATGGTCTTGGCCGTGGCGCCGCGAAACAGCGGATGGGCGCGGCCGCGGCCGTGCGGAATGCCCAGTTCGTCCGGCCCGCGCTCGTGATGGATGTTGAGGATGCGCAGGCCATGGATCACGCTGAGCAGCACGTCGCCGCCTACCTGGTCCACCACCTCGCGCATGATCGGGCGCGCCACTCCCAGCACCGGATCGCCGTCGATGATGAGGTGGTCCAGTTCGATGATGCGCGGCCCCAGCTTGTAGCCCTCGCCGGTCACGCGCAGCAGATAGCCCAGGTCCGTCAGGTCGCGGATGTAGCGGTAGCCCGTGGGCGCCGAATACGACAGGCGCGAAATGATCTCTTCCGCCGACAGCACCGGGGTTTCGAGGCTGAAGAGGTCAAGGATCGCTAGGGCTCGCTTCAGGGTGGACATGGCGGGTGGGCAGGGAACAACGCGGGATCGGGCGCAGCGTATCACAGGGGTACGCGGTCTGCGCCTGAGTCATTGGCGATGCCTATTGGTGCCAGCAATCGAACAAGGCCCAAACTATCGTTTTTCTATTTTTTATCATTTATAGATAAAAACTAATTGGATTGAATTATTTTTTATCGAATAATGATATTCAAGCAAGGAGCAGGGCGGCGCCAGCACGCCTCTGCGCCTGCGGAAAACACAAGGGGAATATCCATGAAGCAGTCTTGCGGCACCAAGGGCGGCATCAGCCGCCGGCATTTCCTGGGGGCTTCGGCCGCGACCTTGGCCAGCGCGGCATTGGCCCGGCCCGGCCGCGCCTGGGCGGCCGGCTATCCGACCGAACGCGCCCTCCAGTTCATCGTGCCCTTCCCGGCCGGCGGCGGCACCGACCTGGTGGCCCGCCCGCTGGCCCAGGGCATAGGCGTGGCGCTCAAGCAAAGCGTGGTCGTCATCAACAAGGGCGGAGCGGCCGGCAATATCGGCACCCAGCAGGCCGCGCGTTCCGCGCCCAACGGCTACACCATCGCCCTGGGGTCCACCGGTACCCACACGGTGAACCAGAGCCTGTACGAGAACATCGGCTACGACCCGGTCAAGGACTTCGAACCAGTGTCCATGGTCTGCTACTACAACAACGTGCTGGTGGTGCACCCGTCGTTTCCTGCGCGCTCGCTGCAAGAGCTGGTCGCCCTGATCAAGGCCAATCCGGGCAAGTATTTCTATGGCATCACGCAGAACGGCAGCTCCGCGCATCTGGCCATGGAATTGCTCAAGGCCACCGCCGGACTGGACCTGCCCGGCGTGCCGTACAAGGGCGCGGCGGCAGCCGTCAACGACTTCCTGGGCGGGCAGTTCCCCATCCTGATGGACGTGGTGATCAACCAGCAGCAATTCATCCGGGGCGGTAAATCACGGCCGCTGGCGGTGACCTCGGCGCAGCGCGCGCAGGCCCTGCCCGACGTGCCCACCGTGGCGGAGTCGGGCTTTCCAGGCTATCAGGCCATAGGCTGGAACGGCGTGTTCGCGCCCGCGGGCACGTCCGCCGCCATCATCCAGACGCTGAACGGCGCCGTGCAAAGCGCGCTCAAGCAGCCCGCCATGGAGCAACTGACGCAGAACGGACTGGAACTGCACGGCAGCACGCCGCAGGAATTGAGCCGCTTCGTCGCCACCGAAAGCGAGAAATGGCGCGCGCTGATCAAGACCGCCAACATCAAGGCCACCTGATGCAACGCATACCTTATGGCGTCCCGCTGGACGCCCGTTCCAATCCCTGGCTGCCGCTGGACCGCGAGCTGCGCGCGCAGGGCCTGCGCGCCGCGGGCGCAGTACCGGTGCGCGCGGTGGTGTGCGTCACCGTCCACGTGGACGGCCCCGCCGTCGAGGTCGGCCGCAAGCAGTTCCCGGCCGGTCCCCATACCGCGGGCCGCTATGCCATCCGCCGCGGCGTGCCGCGGCACCTGGAGATCCTGGCGCGCCATGGCATGCCGGCCACCTTCTTCGCCTGCGGCTACGACGTCGAGCGCTACCCGGCCACCTTCCACGACATCCTGCAAGCAGGCCACGAGATCGCCGCGCATGGCTATCTGCATGAAGCCTGGGACCTGGGCGAGGACGAGCCCGCGCTGCTGGAACAGACCCACCGCATCATCCAGCGCGAGTTGGGCGTGACGCCGGTGGGTTGGTGCTCGCCCTCGGGCCGCAAAAGCCACCGCACCCTGCCCGCGCTGCGGCGGCTGGGCTATTGCTACGACGCCAGCGAGAAGGACCAGGACCGCCCCTACCTGCCGGCGGACGCGGCGGACTTCATCATGCTGCCCAACAACACGGTGTCGCTGGACGATTACCCCTTTTATTTCTCGGGCCACAGCCTCGCGGCGGAAGCCTACGACAACTGGGTGCAGGAGTTCGAGGCGCTGCGCCAGGCCGAAGGCTATGTGCACCTGACCGTGCATCCCAAGGCCGCCGGCGGTTCGGGCACGCCGGCCCGCGCCGCGGCGCTGGACCGGTTCCTGGCCTATCTGGCCGCCCAACCCGATGTGCACGTCATGACGCTGGAAGCGTTGGCGCGCCACTGCCTTGCCCGCCCCGACGCCTGGAGAAGCGCATGAGCGCCGACAAAACCTTGCTGGTCACCATCAACGTGCAGGGCATCGGCCCGGAAGCCGCGACCCAGTCCGAAGCGTCGCTGCACGGCCGCGATGCGCATGGCCGCTACACCTATGGCGGCGGCCTGGCGCGCGTGCTGGACATGTTGCGCCGCCAGGGCATCCGCGCCACGCTGTTCTGGCCGGTGTTCGAAGCCGAACGCTGCCGCGGCCTGCTGGAGCAAAGCCTGCGCGACGGCCACGAAGCGGCCTCGCAGGGCAATGCCTACGAAGACCTGCCGGCGCTGGGCGAACGCGAAGGCGAAGTGCTGGCACGGGCCCGAGACCGGCTGGCCGCACTGACCGGCTCGGCGCCGCAAGGTTTCCGCTACGCCAGCGGGTTCACCGCCAACACCGTGCCGCTCTTGCACCAGCTCGGCTACCGCTACGACAGCAGCGCGATCGATGACGACGCCCCCTACATACTGGACGCGGACGGCGGGCCCGGCATGGTGGAGCTGCCCTGGAGCGAAGGCCTGTGCGACGCCACCCATTTCAGCCGCCGCGTGACGCAGGACCGGGCCTATGCGCACTGGGTGGAACAGGGCGACGCGCTGCTTGCGGCCGAAGGCTATGCCTGCCTGACCCTGCACCCGCGCGCCGACAACGGCGTCGGCCGCGCGGCAAGGCTGCTGAAAGTCGAGCAACTGCTGGAGCGCTTCCGCGCCGCGGGCGCAAGCTTCAAGACCTGCGCCGACCTGGCCGCCTCCCCCCATACGCGCTGAACGCAGGACGCCCATGGCGTCCTTGCACTGGTAAACCCTGAGCAATATTGGCGCCAAAATAAGCTAACATTTTTTCGCCATCCAATTCCCACCCCAGATTGCGGCGCGGCGCGCCGCCCTATGTCCATGACCCAGATCACCCAATTTCCCTTCGTATCGGTTTCGGGCGCGCCCGAAGCCCGCGGCCGCTCCTACGGCCAGCAAGCCGCTGATCGCGTGCGCAAGAGCGCCAAGATGTACGGCCAGACCCTGGTCGACCTGGGCTATGACGCCATGGCGCGCACCCAGCTGATCAATGGCTTCGCCCGCGAGATCGAGAACTTTGCGCCGCACTACCTGGAAGAAATGCGCGGCATCGCCGCGGGCGCCGACGTGCCTTTCGAAGACATCGTGATGGTGAACGCGCGCACGGAAGTCATCGCCAAGGCCCGCGCCGAAAAGAAGAAGGCCGCCGAACTGGAGCCGGGCGACGGCTGCACCGGCGCGCTGATCCTGCCGACGCGCTCGGCTAATGGCCGTCTGATCCATGGGCAGAACTGGGACTGGCGCGCGGAATGCGCCGAGACCGCCATCGTGCTGCGCGTGCGCAACGACAACGGCCCCGACATCCTGACCTTCGTCGAAGCCGGCGGCCTGGCGCGCAGCGGCCTGAACAGCGCCGGCGTATCGATCACCGCCAACTACCTGGAATCCGACCGCGACTTCCGCCAGCTGGGCGTGCCGCTGTCACTGATCCGCCGCAAGGTGCTGGAACAGGAACACTTCGCGCTGGCGATCAAGGCCGTCGCGACCACGCCCAAGTCCTGCTCCAACAACATCATGATCGGCATGGCCGCGGGCTTCGGCGTGGACTATGAATGCACCACCGACGAAGCCTTCCCCATCTACCCGGGCAGCGACGACCTGATCGTCCACGCCAACCACTGGGTCAGCGAAGTGGCGCTGACCAAGCTGCGCGACACCGGCCGCGCCAGCACGCCGGAAAGCGCCTATCGCGACTGGCGCGTGCGCCGGCTGCTGAACGAGCAGCCCAAGCTGACGCGCGAAGACTTGAAGCGCGCGCTGTTCGACGACTTCGGCGCACCCTATTCCGTCTGCCGTCCGCCGCGCCCCGGCAGCCACGACAACCTGTCGGCCACGGTGGCGATGGTGATCATGGAGCCCGAGGCCGGCCTGATGGAAGTCGCGCCGCTGCCGGCGCTGAACCGCAGCTTCACCCGCTACAGCCTGAGCGCCGAACCCGAACTGCTGGCTGCCGCCTGAAGCGGCGCGCCCGCGCAACCCCAGGAAGACGTATCGATGAATAAAAATCTATTGAGCGCCGCGGTTGCGCTGGCGCTGGGCGCCGTGGCCGGCGCGGCCTGGGCGCAATCCGCCCCGCCGCTGCGCATCTCGCTCACGGCCGACATCCGCTCCACCGAACCCGGCGTCAACCGCGACAGCAATAGCGACGCGGTGGTGCTGCACATCGTCGAGGGCCTGGTGGCCTATGGCGAGGACGCCGAGGTCCGCCCCCTGCTGGCCAAGTCGGTGGACATCAGCCCGGACGGCAAGACCTATACCTTCAAGCTGCGCGAAGGCATCAAGTTCCATAACGGCAAGCCCATGACCTCGGCCGACGTGCTGTGGACCTGGCAGCACTACACCGCGGCCAATTCGGGCTGGCGCTGCGCCAGCGAATTCGACGGACGTGGCACGGTCAAGGTCACGGGCGTGGAAGCGCCGGACGCGCAGACGGTGGTCTACCACATCGAAAAGCCCAGCAGCCTGTTCCTGGCGACGCTGGCGCGCGCCGACTGCGGCGGCACCGGCATCCTGTCCAAGGATTCGGTGCGCGCGGACGGCGCTTGGGACAAGCCCATCGGCACCGGTCCGTTCGAGCTGGCGGAATGGAAGCGCGGCGAGTACGTACGCCTGACCAAGTTCGCGGGCTATTCGAACCTGGACGGCAAGCGCGACGGCTACACGGGATCGAAGCGGCCGCTGGTGGACGAGGTACGCTTCCTGATCGTGCCGGACGACTCCACCGCCAAGGCGGCCTTGCAGCGCGGCAATATCGACATCATCGAGGACGTGTCCAATAGCGACGTGCCGGTGTTGCAAGGCACGCCGAACGTCAAGGTGGCGCATGCGCCGGTGATGAGCATGACGGCGCTGCTGATGCAGACCAAGGATCCGGTGCTGGCCAATCCCAAGATGCGCCAGGCGTTGGCCCACGCGATCGATTACCAGCAGTTGGCGGCGGCGGTGACGGAAGGCCTGGCGCAGCCGAACAATTCGATTGTGCCGCTGGTGTCGCCCTACTACGACGCGGCGCAGAAGCAGGGCTGGAATTACGATCCGGCGCAGTCGCAGAAGCTGTTGAAGGAAGCCGGATACAAGGGGCAGGAACTTGCGATCCTGACGACCAAGCGCTATCCGCAGTCGTATAACTCCGCGGTCATCATTCAGGCGATGCTGCAGGCGGTTGGCATCAATGCGCAGTTGTCGGTGGTGGAGTGGGCGACACAGCTGGACCGCTATAACGCGGGCACTTACCAGATGATGACCTTCCCTTATTCTGCGCGGCTGGATGCGGCGCTGAATTACGAGATGGTGACGGGGGATAAGGCGAAGCAGCCGCGCAAGGTTTGGGACAACCCGCAGGCGCAGAAGCTGATCGAGGCGGCGTCGTCGGATACGGATCATGCGAAGCGGCAGGCTTCGTTTGACCAGCTGCATAAGCTGTTCCTGGCGGATGTGCCTAGTATTCCTTTGTATAACGGGTTGGATATTGGGGCTTATCGGGCGGATATCAGGGGGTATCAGCCTTGGGCGGTTAAGAAGCCGCGGGCATGGGAGGTGGAGCGGGTGGCGGCGCCTTGATATTGTCTTCGTTGTCTTTGCTGTTTTTGCTGCGGCAGGTGTTGTCTTCGTAGGTCGCCCGGCGGCGCGGGCCCTGAGGCTGCTCGCGCCCACGATTGCGGTCCGGAGCCTTCGCTCCGGACTGCCCCGTCGTCATCG